>DATIZR010000010.1 GCA_035516965.1 Nitrospirota bacterium | reverse complement strand
CACCGCCCAGCTTGCTCGCGCGCGCATTCTGCTGTCTACCTTTTCCCTGGCCTATCTGGCGGCTCTGGATTTCGTCCCCGCCTTCGGCATTGACTGGCATCCCTTCGGCTACATTCCCATTTTTCTGTTCGTTGTTATCGCGGCCCGATCGATCACGCGCTACCGCTTCAAGACGATAACGCCGGCATTCGCGGCCAGGGAGATCACCCGTGCCATGAACGACGGCCTGATCGTACTCGACCCGGACGGCGTCGTGCGGCTGGTGAATCAGGCAGCCTGCGGCCTCTTCAGCTGCCGGGAGCAGGACCTCGTCGGCAGACGGCCGATGAGCGGCATGACCAACAGCCAATCCTTTGCCGAATTCCTGGAGTCGGTCGTCCAAAGCGGGACGGTCCACAACTTCGAAGTGAATGATGTCCGAGGGGACGGCTCACGCCGCACGCTCAGCCTGTCCACGTCCATCATGCGGAACCCTGCCGGGGAAGCGCTCGCAACGGTCTGCATGGTGAACGACGTCACCGACCGGAAACGGACGGAGGAGGACCGGGAAAAGCTCATTGCCCAGCTCCAGGAGGCGAACCGGAAGCTCCAGGTCCTGGACAGGATGAAATCCGACTTCATCTCCGTAGTCTCCCACGACCTGCGCACGCCGCTGACGACCATCAAGGCCTTTGCAGAGCTGATCATGATGAGGCCCGATATGAGCCTGGAACAGCGGTCGAAATTCGTCAATACCATCAATCTCGAGTGCGACCGGCTGAAGCGCCTGATAACAGACCTGCTTGATCTTGCCCGGATCGAGTCGGGTTCGATGAGCTGGCGGGTCGAGCAGGTCTGTCTGAAAGCCGCGGTCCTCGAATCAATCACCAGCATGGGGCTCCTGTTCGAGAACAAGGGCATCAACCTGACTACCGAGTTCCCGCCGTCGCTCCCGGCCGTAGCCGCGGACCGGGACCGCATCGTCCAGGTCGTAACAAACCTACTGACCAATGCAGCGAAATTCACGCCTCCGGGAGGCGTGATCCATGTCTCGGTGTCCAGTGAGTCAGCGCACGCGGAACAGGTCGCTGTCCGGATCTCCGACACGGGTGTCGGCATTCCCGCAGAGGACCTGGAGCTGATCTTCGAGAAGTTCCGACGCTCCGGCGGCGAGCTGACCGACGCAACGTCCGGCGCCGGGCTCGGCCTCGCAATCGCGCGCCAGATCATCGAAAACCACGGCGGAAGGATCTGGGCCGAGAGCGAACAGGGAAAGGGCAGTACCTTCACGTTCACGCTTCCCCTGACAAGGAAGGAACCTCCCGTCGTCCCAAGCCCGTGATGCGCGCGTCGCACCCTCCCCGCCTGCATTTCTCTTGAAAAGACCGCGCCTTTTTGCTAGAGTCTGAAAAAATCGCGGCGTATCAGCGCCTCGCCAGGAGGACCCGTGGAACATCGTACCGCCAGCCCCCGTCTCGTTTTCTCCCTTCCCGTCATCGTAGCAGCCCTCGGCTACTTCGTCGATATTTATGATCTCGTGCTCTTCAGCATCGTCCGCGTGCCAAGCCTCAAGTCCCTCGGTCTTTCCGGCCAGGAGCTGATCGACTCGGGTGTGTTCCTCTTGAATATGCAGATGGCCGGCATGCTGATTGGCGGGATCATCTGGGGCATCCTGGGAGACCGCAAGGGCCGGCTCAAGATCATGTTCGGCTCCATCTTCCTCTACTCCCTCGCGAACATGGCGAACGGCATGGCCCACTCCCTCCCGGTCTATGCCGGCCTCCGCTTCGTCGCCGGGATCGGCCTGGCGGGCGAGCTCGGCGCAGGCATCACGCTCGTGTCCGAGGTCCTGCACAAAAGCGTCCGGGGCTACGGCACCATGCTGGTGGCTTCCGTGGGCGTGTCAGGCGCCATCCTCGCGAACCTCATCGCCAACGCCTATGACTGGCGCGCGGCCTTCATCATCGGCGGCGTGCTCGGCCTGCTGCTCCTCATTACCCGGATCAGCGTGGCTGAATCGGGCATGTTCCGGGCCATGGACGAGAAGCAGATGGCCGAACGGGGCAATTTTTTCGCTCTTTTTACCGATCGCGGCCGGTTCCGGCGCTACCTCAGCTCCATCCTGATCGGCATCCCGATCTGGTTCGTCGTCGGCATCCTGATCACGTTCTCTCCCGAGTTCGCCAAGGTCCTCGGCACGAGTGGCCCGATCTCTGCCGGGAACGCGGTCATGTTCTGCTATTTGGGCCTTGTCTTCGGCGATCTCTCGAGCGGGCTTCTGAGCCAGGCTCTGAGGAGCAGAAAAAAGGTCGTCCTTCTCTACATGGTACTGACGATCGCCGGGATCGGCCTCTACTTCCTGCAGGGAGCCCAAAGCCCTGGCTTTTTCTACGGCGTCTGCCTCCTGCTCGGCTTCGCTTCCGGCTACTGGGCGATCTTCGTGACCGTTGCCGCTGAGCAGTTCGGAACGAACCTGCGCGCGACCGTGGCAACGACGGTCCCCAACTTCGTGCGCGGCATGGTCGTGCCCATCACGCTCCTGTTCCAGTATTTCCGCCAGCACCTCGGCCTCCAGGGCGGAGCGCTTGCGGTCGGCGCGATCTGCGTCGTGGCGGGATTCTTCGCCCTTGCTTCGCTTGAAGAGACGTTCCACAAGGACCTGGACTATTATGAAGAGTTTATGTAATCGAAAGCAGCGTCAGCAGTTTCTGCACTTGCCTACAGGAAGGGAAACGAAGATAGGAGTAGACCGATTACCACGCCATGGCACGCCATGGCTGTTCCTCAGGTGGACAAAAAATGAGGTCAGTGTCGGCGTCGAAAGATCAAAAACGAAAGCCGAGGGTAATGTTGGCTATGCCAGCGCTACCGCTTATCTTTCCCGACTGCCCGAACATATTCACTTTATACTTGCCGTCAAAGGACTGCGTTCCGACTTCGATGCCGAGTTGGACGCCGGGTCGGCTGAACGTATAATAGTAGCCCAGGATGAAAGCAGTTGCCGTATAGGAGTCCTCCTGCGGCTGATTTATACTACCCGGGATCGTTGAAATGTTCGGCTTTCCTTTACCCTGGCTGAACTCCACCTTGCTTTCCAGCTGGCCATGCTCACCTGTCTTTACCCTGATCCCAACCGCGCCGAGCAGGCCTGAGGCGTCGTAATCAATGGTGCTGCTGTTGTCCTTGCTTCCCGGGACCGGGAGGGTCGCGATTTTTTTGGAATGGGTCCTGTCGAAATAGCCGGCCGCAATGAGAGGACTGACCGTCGATTGGCCCATCGGAATGATATCGAATTCCAGCTGCACATTGCTGCCGATCTCTGAAGTACTCAGGTGCGTAATGCCTCCTTTGATCCGTAGATCAACCTCGGCAGCTGCGAAGGAGGGAAACAACATCAAGAGAAAGATCAGATATGTCGTTTTTTTCATCCTACAAGACCTCCTTGTCAGATAGCATGAGCGTGGCTTCTAAAGTATCAGAAAAAGCGGATACGCACAACTATAAACTGGGCTCTTTTCGGGTATTTTCAATGTATATCATAAAGTTGCATAATGATGGCCGACTTTGTCGGTCTTCAGTTTCCCTTTCTCTCTGAGAGGAAATCTTTCTTCTCAGAGAAATCGTCTGATAGCTTTAAGACAGTTGTGCAGGGAGCAACATGGTGAAGTGTTCATCTCCAAGCAGATTGGCAAAGAACATCATCCTCATCGGCATGCCGGGCTCGGGCAAGAGCACCGTCGGTGTGATCCTTGCGAAGCAGCTGTCTCTCGATTTCATCGATACCGACGTGCTGATCCAGCGATCTCAAGGACGGTCGCTCCAGGAGATCGTGGATACGGACGGTTACCTTGCCCTGCGCAGAATCGAGGAAGAGATTTTAATCAAGCTCGCGGTCACGCATCACGTCATTGCAACAGGCGGGAGTGCGGTCTACAGTCGGGCTGCGATGGACCACTTGAAGGTCGGGGGGATTGTTGTATTCCTTGATGCAGATCTTAAAACCTTGGAATCGCGGGTTAAGGACTTCGGTTCGCGGGGCCTCGCCAAGAGGATTGATCAGTCGTTCTCTGAGTTGTTTGGCGAGCGGCGTCCCCTGTATCAGAAGTATGCGGACATTACGATCAAGTGCAGCGGCTTCACGCACGAAGAGGTGTCAACCCGGATCGTTGATGCCGTTCTTTAATGAGCTTATTATGAATACATTCGGACGGTAGTCGGACAAGCGTCATTAACGATAAAAAGCAGAAAAATGAGAATTAGTTGCTGAAAATGGATTTTTGGCAGGGTATAATTCTTTTATGAAAAAGGTCGGCTTTGTTTACGACGAAGTCTTTCTGCGCCACGAGCCGCCGGATTGGCATCCCGACAGCAAGGAGCGCCTGATCAGCATCATCGTCACGCTCAAGGCTTCCGGCCTCTGGAACAAATTGACCCATGCAAAACCGCGCCGCGCCTCCCACGACGACATCGCCCGCGTCCATGCTCCCGCTTATCTGGAGAAGATCAGGACCTGCGGGGCAGCGGAACTGGACCCTGACACCCACCTCTCCGAGGACAGCTACGAGGCGGCCCTGCACGCGGCGGGAGCGGTGATGGAAGCAGTGGACCAATGCCGGCAGGGGGAGATCGAAAGCGCCTTCTGCGCCGTGCGTCCGCCGGGCCACCATGCCGAGGCAGGACAGGCCATGGGTTTCTGCATCATCAACAACGTCGCCGTGGGCGCCCGGTACGCGCAGACGCGTGGCTACGAAAAGGTGTTCATCATCGACTTCGACGCCCATCACGGCAACGGCACCCAGCACATCTTTGAGGAAGACGATTCGGTCTTCTATTTCAGCACCCACCAGCACCCCTACTACCCCGACACGGGGAAGGACATGGAGCGCGGAAGGGGAAGGGGCCTGGGCTACACGTACAACGTGCCGATCCTTGCGGGCTCCGGGAACAAGGACTTCCTTACGGTGTACCAGGACATCCTCCCCGGGGTTCTGCAGCGCTTTTCGCCCGACATCGTGCTCGTGTCCGCCGGGTACGATATCCATGTGAACGACCCCCACGCGAACATCCGGGTATCCCATGAGGGCATCCGAGCCATTGTCCAGAGCATCGTCAGGTGCACGAAGGAGCCCGTCATCTTCACCCTCGAGGGCGGGTATGACCTTGCCTCGCTCGGCGATTCCGTCAGGATCACGATCGAAGAGATGCTGAAGGCATAAGCGTCTTTACCCCGTCTCCGCGTCGCGCGCTTCGCCAACCTTACTAAGCGTACTGTCCTGCCGCATGGCCCGATGCCCAGGCCCAGTGCAGATTGTACCCTCCAAGATGACCGTTCACGTCCAGCACCTCGCCGACAAAGAACAATCCCTTCGTTGTTTTCGCCTCCATGGTCTTCGATGAAACGCCTTCCGTATCCACTCCGCCCACGGTGACCTCTGCCCGTGCGAAGCCCTCGGTCCCGTGGGGCGCGATCTGCCATCGATGCAGCAGCTCTTCTATCCTGCGAAGGTCCTTGTCCGAATACTGGATGAGCGGCTTTGACGGCGAATTGACTTCACACCAGGTATCCGCGAAACGCTTCGGAAAATATCGTCCGAGGAATGTCTTGAGCTCCATCCTGCTTCTTCGCTCCGCAAGAAGGACTCCGCCGATATCGATGCCCGGGAAGAGATCAATCACGAGTGGCATGCCCTTCTTCCAGTAGGACGAGGCCTGGAGCACAACAGGCCCGCTCAAGCCGCGGTGCGTGAACAGGAGCATGCCCGCGAACGTCCTTCCCCCGCAGGTGACCGATGCATTAAGCGAGATGCCGGCGAGCCCGTGAAAGGCTTTTTGATCAGCGGAAGTGAACGTGAACGGCACGAGACCCGGCTTCAGTTCCGTTACCGAGAGCCCGAACTGCCGGGCAAGGGCATGGCCGAGGCCACTCGCGCCGAGTTCATGATAGGAAAGCCCTCCCGTGGCCACCACAAGGCTGTCGGAGCAAAACGCTCCCTGGTCCGTCGCGACAAGAAAGGCGTCCTCTTTGTGGACCTTCATGATGCGGTGCTTCAGCCGGATCTCGACGCGGGCCTCGCTGCACTCGCTCTGCAGCAAATTGACGATCTCCCGGGAGCTCCGGAGACAGAACAGCTGGCCCGCCTCCTTTTCGTAATAGGCGACGCCGTGCTTCCTCAGCAGCGCGAGCACGTCCTGGGGCGTGAAACGCGCAAGCGCGGACCGGCAGAAATGGGGGTTCCCGGAAAGATAGTGCTCCGGCGTGACGGAAAGGTTCGTGAAATTGCACCGACCGCCGCCGGAAATGAGCACCTTGGAGCAGATGCGGTCAGCGTGGTCGAGCACGAGAACGGACCGGCCGCGCTTGCCGCACTCAGTCGCGCAGAAAAGCCCAGACGCGCCCGCGCCGATGATGATGACGTCTTTTTTGATGGGCCTGTCCCGCCGGGCTGATGACATGGACGATACTATACCGAAGGAGGCGTGAAAAACCAAGAGGGAAAATCTTATCTCGCGGAGGCGCAAAGCCTCGAACGAGGGCAACCGGTGCGGCCTCGCTCCGCGCGAGATCAGGGAAACAGGACTGCCTGGTCCTTCCGCAGTTGGGGGAAGCTCGCTTCCGGAAGAGAGAACAAGTTCCTGAAGACCCGGTTCATCACGGAGACAAGCTGGCGGAACTTGTACGCATCGTGGTGCGAGTCGCCCGTTCGCTCCGAGGCTCGCCAGCTCTCCACGTCGGAGATGCGAAGCTCCACGCCCAGCGTGTGCTGCTCGGTTTTCTTGGCGACGCGGTCTCTGCCCGCAAAAAGCGGCGTGCCGGGGATCATGATCTCGTTGGTCTGCCTCACGCGGTGGATCGGCAGGGAAAAGGCGATCTTGCACTGGAACTTCCTGTGGCCGCGCGAGGAATGCAGGTTCGTATCCGCGTTCCTGCCGAGTGCGTCAAAGAACTTTTGAGCGTTCGCAAGCAGCACGTCCTCCCCGGGGGACTCGTTTCGCCCCCTGCCCCGGGAGAGGCTGATCATCAGTCTCCGCACCGCTTCCCGCATGCTTTCCGGGTCGTCGAAGAGTGTTTGGGTGATGGAGTGTGAGGCGGTGTTCTCCTGAAGGATCACCCCGCGCTTCTGGAGTGCATGAAAGAGCTTGAGCGTATCGTCCATGCTTTTCAGGATGAAGGTGATCGCAAGGATGTCCCTGATGTCATAGGCCTCCCCTTCCACGTTCTTCCCCAGCTTCGTGACCATGCTTTCCGGGCTCTTGAGCCGTGCCTTGACCTCCGCTATTTCCACATCAACGCCGTCACCGCTGTTAAAGACCAGGCAACCCTTCGACCTTTCGAAGGCCAGCGATTCCCGCAGCCGGTGAAAGAATGAGGAGACCTTGACGAAGGCCCGCTGGGCCGGCTCATTATCGGGGATATGCGCCGGATGCTCCCAATCGTAATGGAAGAGATCATCGAGGCTCTGACCCTGGCCCTCCAGGAAGAACCCGAGCTGGGCATAATCGTTGATATCCTGACTGTCCTCCTCGACGGACTTGATCAGATGGCACATCTTGAGCACGGCGCATGCGGCCAGTTGCCACTCCGCCGTCAACTCCGGGGACTTCCCGTGATATCCGGAGAATACAAAGGGGTACTTTCGGGATGAGGCGAGCAGGAGCAGGTGGCGGGGATCTTCATCCACGACGCGCCGGAACGTCCGGTCCTGCAGGACCGACGACGCCGCGTCGATGCCGCGCAGGCAGCTTTGGTACAGCGCTTCGTTCGGGGACCGCAGGGCGGCAAGCCGCTCCAGCTGCTTTGTCACAAAAGGAAAGAGTCCGTTGAACAGATAGGAATAGGCGCGCCGGACGTAATGCTGTGCACGCTCGCGCTCGCTCGCGCGCAGTTCGTCGCTGCCCTGCGCATCGAAGCCGCGATTGGCCATCATCCGGGAAGCCTGCCTGAGGGAGGTGGCGTAATCGCGGGCGGGCAAAAGCAGGAACGGCGTCATTTCGGTCCTGTCGAGAATGGAGCCGAAGATCTCATGATGGAGTTCCTGGTTGTCTGTCGTATCTTCCATGAAGCAGAACCCGAATCCGTTCACGCTCTGAGCATATGATTCTTTTCGCCGCAGAGAGACGCGGGGAGCACACCTTCTCTCCATTGCGACAGGCATTCCGCAGCAAAGGGAGAGCTACAAAACACGCGAGGGGGGCGGAGGAGACCGGACGGCCGCGTATCTTAGGGACGGAGGTATCCGCAGAGCAACTGATGAGAGGAAAGGACGGGGAATCTTCGTGTTTTTCCCCTCATCGCTATCGGTTGTGTTTCTGCTTACGCCGCGCGCTTGACCGCCACGCGCAGGGCTTGCGGGCCTTCCACGCCCTGCTCCTCGCGATAGGACACCGGCATGCCCACCTTCAGGCTGCTGAAATCGCTGTTCAGCACGCTGTTGCCGTGGAAATATATCTCGCGCTCGTCCGGCGTCTGGATGAATCCATAGTTCTCATCCGGGAAGATCCGCGCGATGCGACCGAACGGGACCTCGCCATGGGCCTTGACCGCGCCCCACTCGCGCCGTCTCAGCTCTTCGAGGATCCGGTATGCCGCGTCAAAGGCGTCGCGAACCGCAACATAGACGTCGATGTTCTCCTCGCGCGTAACGGCGATCTCTTTACCCGGCACCGTGATGTCGATCCGTACACCGTAGAGCTTGCCCTGGCGGTGCCGCTTTTGGGTCTCGTCAACCACGACGCGGCAGCTCATGATACGGTCGAAGAACTGGTCCAGTTTTGTAGCTTTTTCACTGATTTGAGTCTCGATTGCTTCTGAGGGAGGGAAATTTCTGAACGTCACCTGCAGGGGAAGTCTCATAAGGGCACCTCCAAATGCTCTCTTTTTCGTCCTTTGTCTTTAATTTAAAGGTAGCACAGAAAGATACAGGTGTCAAACAGGCGAAAACACTCCGCTTTTCAGGTCCCCTTCGAGAGAACGGCGTTTATTCTCAACGGGTGATTGACGCGAACAACGGGCTCTCCTGCTTCACGCCAATGCTCATAGCGAGCTTTCACGCTCCCGCTTCCCGAGGCGCGGTCACGTATAGCCGGTCACGACGATTAAGCAAGTCCGTCAGCGGGTGCCGCAGGTGGGACATTCCGGGTCCTTGCGGATCTTGAACTTCCTGAAGTCCGTCGTGGAGCCCTCCCAGACCAGAAGCTGCCCCTTGATGTTCGGACCCGTGCCGGACAGGTACTTGAGCGCTTCGAGCGCCTGGAGCGAACCGATCACCGCCGGCGTCGCGCCGACAACGGGGAATACCTCCTTCGGCGGCGCCTCGGGAAAGATGCAGCGCAGGCACGGCGTTTCCGGGGACTGGATGAACGAGAGCCTTCCGTCAATGCCCCAGATGCTGCCGAACACGAGGGGGATCTTCTTCCTGATCGCGCACTCGTTCAGCAGGAAGCGGGTCGGAAAATTGTCCATGCAGTCGAGGATGATCGCCGAGTCCCCGACAAGGGCATCCACATTCTCCGCCACGATCTTGTCGGTGATCGCCGTCACCGTGATGTCCGGGTTGAGCCGTTCCAGCGTCATCCTGGCCGAGACCGCCTTGTTCGTGCCGATCCGCGAATGATCATGCAGGATCTGGCGGTTCAGATTCGACCAGTCGGGCGAGTCGAAATCGCAGATACGGATGTTCCCCACGCCGGCCACCGCAAGATAGATCGACACCGGCGAACCGAGCCCGCCGGCGCCGGCGATGAACACCGTCGATCGCTTGAGCTTCTTCTGGGTCTCTTCACCCCAGCCTTCGATCATCATCTGCCGGGTATAGCGCTTCTGTTCGTTCTCTGACAGACTCATGCATCCTCCCCCGCTTCACGCAGCGTAGTGCCAAGAATTAGTCACAGAGTACACAGAGACATCCTCTTTTCAAGAATGTTCTCATCACGAAGTCGGTTAAGATCACAGCACCCCCTTCTCCGCCTTCCGTGGTTCAATACTTGCTTCTCCGGTTTTCATACTAAGAAAAAAAACGCATTCTATCAACAGCCAATTACTGCTCCCCGGACCCCGTTCCGGTCCCGGGGTCATAACACGGAGCGTTTCAGGGAACCACCCGCGAGGCAAGGGCTATTTCTTCAGCCGCACCCGCGCCTTCTTGAGCAGAACATCCGGCACATAGGAAGACTTGAAAACGCGCAGGTTCTCCTTCTCCAGGTCCTGCTCGAGGTTCAGATATTTATATTTCGGCGGAAGGACCTTCGCGAAATTGTTGAACAGGTACTGGTAAACACCCTTGAACGTGGTCCTCGCCTTGGCGAAATGGAGCACGAAAGTGTCGCTGTCCAGTTCCTCGCCCAGCAGGAACCCCGCCGGCTCCTGGTCAGCATAGTAGATGCCTCCGCACAGCACCAGCTCATCGTACCGGTCGAGCGCCTCGAGGCAGGGGCCGTAGTCGGTGCCTTCCTCCCTGCCCCCGGCCGTGGCCAGCCATTCCTTCAGGATGAACCGCGCTTCGTCGAGCCGGTCCGCGGTCAGCGGCCGAGCATCGGGGGTGTAGCTCTCGAGGAACTGCTTCAGCAGGTTTCGCTTCTTGTGCAGGTGCCTGCCCCGGTAGGTGCTCATCTTCTCCACGGTGTAGACGTAATCGGCGTCGCCCGCGTTGAAGTCGATTTCGAACTCATCGGCATTGAACACGCCGAGCCATTCCTCGGGCAACGGGAACAGGCACTCGGCGCCCCTCATCATTTCCTTCAGGTAGGCACTGTCGATCGCGCGCACGTCCATGGTCGGCATGAGATAGATGCGGCCGTCGTAGGACCTCCCCCGGATGAAAATCTCCCGGTCCACGATCACCTCGTAATCATGATTCGCCCGGAAGAGGTAGAGGTTCGCAAAAGTGTACTCGGAGAGCTTTGTATTCGTTCCCTTGAGCCGGGAGAAGAGAAGGTCCTTGTGTCCGATGCCGAGCTTTTCGATGCGCATGGAGGTACTATATCGGATGACTCCTCGCTGGTCAAGGACGAACAGCCCCTGCGGCGGACGCATGCTGTCTTGTTGATCACGGCCCGTCCCGGTCAATTCGCCCCTTCACTATCCCATTTCCCTCGCGCCCCTCCCTGTGCTATAATACATGAAGCGAATACAAAGGGATTACCCGCCAGGGACGTCCTAAAATTAATTAAAATTTCGATCGATCATCAAGAGGAGGCCGGCATGCTTGTAATTGCGGACAATCTGAGCGTCAGAAATGCAGCATTTGGAGAGGCTGTCAGGAAGAAGGATGAGAAGGCGATCGCGGCCATGGCGAAGGACCTGGCGTCCCGGGGCGCGGACATGATCAATGTGCAAGTGTCGATCGACGGCAGCGGGGACGAGGAACTGCTCCCCCTGGTAGTGAAGGCCGTGCAGGGCGCGGTTGACCTCCCCCTCTGCCTGGACTCGAGGAACGTGAAGGCGCTCCGGAAGGCCGTTCCCCTCTGCAAGGAGCCGCCGATCATCAACTACCTTTCGGCGGACGAAAAGAACCCCGACGAGTTCTTTAGCCTGGTCCGCGACACCAAATCGAATCTGATCATCCGCGCTGTCAGGGGAACCGTGCCGACGACGCTCGAGGCCAAGCTCATGATCATCGAGGACCTCATCGAGAAGGCGAACGCGGCGGACATCCCGAACGAGCGGCTCTTTGCCGATCCCTCGGTCGTTCATATCGGCAAGGGCATGGGCCAGGAGCATCTCATGAACGCGCACGAGTGCATCATGGTGCTGAACCAGATGGTGGACCCGCCGATCAACACCGCGGTCTGGATCTCGAACGTCACGACCGGGCTTCCGAAGAATATCAAGTCCGGCGTCGCTTCCGCATACCTGTCCTACCTCGCTGGCGCCGGGCTGCACGCGGCCATGGTGAATGTCAAGGATCCGGAGATCATGAAGGTTGTCTATCTCATCAAGACATTCCGCGACGAGATCACCTTCGCGGCGGCGGACATCGCGTAAGCAGGGAGGAAAGCTGACCATCAACGGGGGGCGACGGCTGAGGGACGAGGTCCGGAGCAAGGATCTGCGTCCCGCAGCCATCGTCCCTCTTTTTTTGGTACTTCCGGAGTCCGGCAGATCTTCTCCGTCGCGCTCTATCCACTTTTTCCGGATCCAAGCGCTTTAAGACCTTTTTCAAAACGCCCGATCTTCACAAAGAGCAACAGCGTCAGAAACAGAAGGACGAGGCCGATACCCCCTACCGTCAGGGGCCCCGACCACAGCTGCATAAAGCTGCCTATCCTGGCATCTGCCGGGTGCCCGGGATCATAGAGGACATTCACCGATGCACCCGCCTCGTACGCGGGTGCCCCAAAGGCCCCGGTCCCGTCTCGAAAGCGCACCTTTGCATTGCTGCCGATCAAAAATTCGACGACAGGGTAATAAACGACATCGGAGCTTTTGCCGCCCTTGTCCTCGTACAGATCAACGACCGTGCCCCGTGTCGATACGCTGTCCCGGTAGACCGGGTAGTTTTCCAGCCCCCACCTGGCGCCGCCTACGAACAAAACCAGACTGATCGTTCCAAAAATGACAAGCACAGCCCATCGCATAGGATCATCTCCCTCCACGTTTCCCTCCACGTTCGCCCCGACGGGCCACCAAGCCTTCCTCTTCTCAACGGGAATGAGCAGTGATACACTTTAAATCAGGAAAGAAGAAGAACTCCATGAGCACACGGAAAATACGAGTCATACGAATTATCATACTGGTCATTGGCTTGCCGCTGGCTTATTGGGTTTACCCGGCAGGATTGCTGAACACCTCCCCGGACTCACTAACCCTCGGCCAGTTTCTGCAGGGGTCGGCCTCTCTCGTCATTTTCTTTTGGACCATAACCTTCGCAGTGAATGTATCCGAATAGGGGACATACTACCGCGTGCACTCACCGTTGTGCACGCTCGAGTGGGTGACACTCATCAATAATTGCCGTGAGGCATTTCATGACGAATTTTTCAAACGAAGGCCCCCGCGCGCCAGCCATCAGGCCGTTCTGTCCTTGAGAAGTCCATACCGAATCCAGAACCAGAGAGCGAGCGCCGCGCTCCAGAAGAGCACGATCAGGTAAATGGCCATGCTGACGCGGAACCCTCCCCGGGTTTTGCTCCAGTGATGAAGATAGGGAGGAATGAGGACCATATCGTAGACGAGGAAGCCCAGCAGTTGTCCGAACGAGTTGGCAGCGCTCGGCCTGAGCCAGCCGTCAAAAAAGTAAATCGCCGAAGCGAGAAACAGGAAGCCGAACATGACCGAGCTGTCGGGATTCAGCGGCCACGGGAACACGATCGGCCTCCGTGCAATCAGCATTGCTGTCGCGGTGAATAGCGCGGCCGAAAAGACCAGGAAGGAAGTCCGCACGACAGGCGGAGCGGGCCGGGCATCACGGATTTCGTAGCGGGAGCCGATGGCGAAAAGGGCCAGCGCACCCATGGCGAGGATCCCGCACACGGCTGCCCAGCCGAGCAGGAGCGGCTGGCCGCGCTTACCGAAGAGGTGCAGGGTATACATCAGCATGCCGGCATTCAGGGCGGCAAACCCGAGCGATCCGCCCCGTACGGCATTGAGCTCCATGGTCGCACATGCCCATGCCATCGTGGAGCCTTCCGCGAGCAGCATGGATGCAATGAACAGGTAACTCAAGGGGCCATCCGGCCACGGCCATATCGCTTTTGCCCAGTCGGCCCTTTGCCAGAATCCAGAACCGAGGATCAGCAGACCTGAAGCCGTCGTGAAGAGAGCCGTACGAAGATACAGATGCCGGGAAGAGTTCGCCATAGTTGCCTCCCTTGTTGTTCAGGACGGCCTTACGATGTCCAAAGCGGAGATCGGGTTGAGGGAATTGATACCCACATCGCTTATCCCTGTTCTTTTATAGCATAAGAAATGAGCGCCTCACGCGTGGCCTGTCTGTGATTTTATCACAGAAGGGCCGGCTCATGCCGTTAGCAGGCCGCCCAGTGTCTTTTGTTCACCCCGTTCCCAGCAGTCCGGTTACCTAGTACCTCGTTGATCCTGAAGTATCCTCCCGTTATCAACGGTCTCATAATAGTCTGCACCCTCTGGTTCGTCATTCCTGCGAGGGCAGGAATCCAGGATATAACAAAAAAGCGACTTGATCCCGTGTCCAACCCCGGAATGATCACCGAGGAGCGTTTTTCTGGAAGTTCCTGTCGGACTCCTTTCCCTCCTACTTATGGGTTATTTAATAAAGCTCAGCAGGGCGGTATAATTATTTCAGGGTAGGTAAGAGAAAAAACTATGTGGCGGATATCCGAACAGAAACCTTGGGCGCGATCGGATCTGGCCAGACGTGTTTCTCTTTCCTTCGTGGCGCTTCTTGGAAGCGCTCTGCTGATCGGGAGCCTCTCGGCCTCGGCGCAGGATGAGCGGTCATCCTATGAGGCTATGGAACTGGTCTCGAATGTACCGGGGCGGACGGAGACCACGGATTCGAGCCTCGTGAATCCCTGGGGCCTGGCGAGCGTTCCCGGAGGGCCGTGGTGGGTTGCCAATGAGGGAAAGGGCCGCGTGACGCTTTACGGCGGAGACGGCACAGCGTTTCCGGGTTTGTCCCCGCGTGTGCTTACTGTTCCCGTGAACCCCGGCGGAGTCTATGACAATGCGAGGCCTACGGGCATTGTGTTCAACAGCACGAACGATTTTAATCTCGCCCCCGGCGGACCGGCCCGGCTTTTGGCAGCGACGCTCGACGGAACAATTGCGGGCTGGAGCAGCGCCGTTGATAAATACGGTGCCGCGCTCCTCGTCGACAACTCGCCCGAGGCTGTCTATACCGGCGCAACGATCGCGCTGGACGGCGGGAACCTGCTCTATGTCACGAACTTCAATCAGGGTCGGGTCGAGACCTACGGGACGGACTTTTCCGCTGTTCGCTTGAGCGACAACGCCTTCACTGATCCACGCATCCCTGACGGCTATTCGCCCTATAATATTCAGAACATCGACGGGATCCTGTATGTGACCTTTGCCGCGCCCCTGCAGGGCGGCGTGATCGCTGCCGCGGGAGAGGGATCGGGCTACGTTGACGCCTTCGATCCGGAAGGCAACCTTGTCCTTCGCTTCCAGCACGGGCCCTGGTTTGACGCTCCGTGGGGTGTCGCGCTCGCACCCTCCCGTTTCGGAGATTTCGGCCTGCGTCTGCTTGTCGGCAATGCCGGAAGCGGCTTGATCGCTTCCTTCGATCCCCTGACGGGTGAATTCCTCGGGTACCTGCCCGGCGCTGACGGCTATCCCCTTGTCGTACCGGGCCTTCATGGCCTCGGCTTCGGTAACGACGGCACTGCCGGGCCCGCAACAACGCTCTATTTTACCGCAGGCTTCAGCAATGCGGGCAGGAGCGCCTTCGGATCGATCACCGAATCAACGAGGCCGTGACAGCCATTCCTCTGACTTCCGCCGTGGTTTCTCCGGCATGAGACGATGAAACCGCTTCCTTGTGCCGCCTTCAGCGGTCCGCCCGCAAAGAGTGAAGTTTCTCTTTTATGCGCCGCCTCAGATCGGCGAGAGTTCTTTTAGCCGCCAGCCATGCCGGCATTCTGTTGAGTTCCGCATAGAGCCAATCCTTCTTGTCCTTGAACCAATAGTAGCTCGCGGCAAAGGCAGGCATGCTCAGCAAGGTATCCTTACTGATGACAAACAGCCTGGTGATCAGGGCGGTTATGAGCCCCTTGGCGA
>DATIZR010000009.1 GCA_035516965.1 Nitrospirota bacterium | reverse complement strand
ATGCCGCGGTCTACGTTGTCAACGGCTGGGACAACGCCACCGACAACAACCGCGGAAAGAGCTACGGCGTGAGCATTGGCTATGCCCCGGCGGAGGTCTTTTCGATCCTCGTCAACGGCATGACGGGGCCTGAGCAGGATGCGAACGGTCCTGGAGCGCCGACCGTAGGCTCCAGCAGCAGCAACAAGCGAAGCCTGCTGGACCTGGTGGCAACGGTGAAACCCACGAAGAAGCTCTCCCTCATCCTGAACACGGACAACGGCAGGGAGCAGGATGCCATGCTTCCGACAGGAATGCCCGGACAAGCCACGTGGGACGGCTACGCAGCGATCGCGAAGTATGATCTCACCGACGCGCACAGCATCGCGGTCCGTGGCGAGGTTTTCCACGACGCGGACGGATTCCGGACGGGAACGGTGCAGCGATTGAAAGAGGTGACGCTCACCTGGGAGACGCGTCTTGCCGGCGGACTCATTCTCCGGCCCGAGTACCGGCATGACAGTTCCGATGTCCCGGCCTTCGATTATGTGAGCGGCGCGGCGACGAAGAACTCACAGAACACCCTCGCGCTCGGCGTAATGTACCGGTGGTAACAGCGTAATCAGAGTATCAACCCCGTCCCTGATAGGGGACGAAAAGCAAGGAGACTATCATGGCTAACGAACAACCTGTAACCAGGGGAACATTGGGACTCACCGGTCTCACCATGAACGCAATGGCGCTGATCGCGCCCGGAGCGTTCCTGTGGCTGACCTTCCAGATGCAATCTTTGTACGGCGCGCCGATGGCAGGCATCTCCATGTGGGCAGGTATTTTCTTCGCCCTGTTGCTCTGCTTCGCCACGGCTATCAGCTACGCGGAACTGGCCAAGCTGTATCCCGGCCCCGGTTCCTCGTACCTCTACGCGGAGCAGGCGTATCTTTCAAAGACGCACGCATACAAGTTCGCCCGGATAGCAAAGTTTATCACTGGCTGGGCAAGCCACCTGTACTATTGGGTATACCCCGGGGTCATGGTCGGCGTGACCGCGCTTCTGGGCAGCTATCTGATGAGCATTTTTTACCCGGACACCTTCAGCGGCGTCTATAACAGCCCGCTGTTCATGATTCTCTTTTGCGTCGTGTTCGCGCTCGGCGTGGCCTACATTGCCTACCGCGGCGTGACCGGGACGACGACCGTCAATATTGCGATCAATATCATCCAAATCTCGGCGCTCCTCATCTTCTCCGTGATCGCTATCGGCTACCGGGTCCAGCATCCGCAGGGCGCGACCGGCCTGCATCTCTCAAACGGAGTCGCGGTAAGCTATCAGGTCGCCCAAGTTGAACAGAAGGACGACAAGGGCGCTCCCGTACCGGTCTTGGATGCCGCCGGCAAACCGACCATGGACAAGGACGGGAAACCGGTTTATGTAATGGTTGACGCGCAGGACAAGGACGGCAATCCCGTGCCCGCTGACAAGGATGGCAAGGCGGTGACTGATCCGAAGCTTGCCGCGCCGTTCACGGTCGACTATATCGACGGAGCAATCACTAAGGACGACAAGGGGAACCCGCAGTTCAACTACCACAAGAACGCTGCATCCGTCGTCGGTTTGCACGGGTTCAACTTCATCTTCATTCAGGCGGCTATCGCAATCCTGATCCTGGTCGGTTTCGAATCCATCACCTCGATGGCGCCTGAGGCGAAAAACCCGAAAAGGGATGTTCCTCGGGCAGTGCTTCTGTCTCTTGCTATCCAGGGCGCAGTTTGCTACCTGATCGAGTATTTTGCCGCGAACTACATGCTGAATAGCGGCTACACCATGCCGAATGCGGGAGCCTCGGGCGCGCCGCTCGGCGACATGATGGTCCTCGCAGGCACATGGCTCTTCGGGAGCTATGCCGCAGGAAAGGCATTCATGCTGGTCCAGGCCTTTACTGTGTTCCTGGCCCTGATCGGCACCACGCTCTCGTGCCTCAGCACCGGCGCCCGCGTCACCTATGCCATGGGCAGGGATGAAGAAGTCCCGTCCCACTTCGGCATGCTGCACGGCAAAACGGCGTCGCCCCATCGCGCGATCTGGATTTTGGCGATTATCTCAGCAATCATCGGCATCATCACGGTGACGGTGTATCTCGGAGGCACGACCCCGGCCGCGCTCGACAAGCACAACATCTGGTACAGCTTCGGGATCTTCTCGCCGGCAACCTATGCGGCGATGCCGAACACGCTCGTGATTATGACGCTGATCAGCAACTTCGGTACGTTCCTTCTGTACATGATCACCTGCTGGATCGCGATGGTGGCCTTCAAGGAGCACAAGAGCTTCAACGGCATCAAGCATGTGGTCATCCCGATCCTGGGGCTCCTGGCGAACCTGGCCATCATGCTCTTCTACCTGGTCGGACCGTTCACGGTAGCGGGCATGAGCTGGAAGGAGCCGTACATAGCCCTCGGCGTATGCTTGGCATGGGGCATCTACGGGGCGGTCTACTTCCTGAAGTCCAGCAAGAAAAAAGGCAAAGAGGTACTGCTTACGAGCAAGCCGGCGCATTCGAACGCGTAATCGATGGGACTCATGAAAAACAAGCAAGGACGGTCACTTTTCGGGTGACCGTCCTTTTTTCCTTCAATGCAACTTACCGGTCATAACCACCGGTCCGCTTCACGGACGCACGGTTACAGCCAAGTCAAGCACCAGAATCCGGACTCATCTGCCTGCGAACAGCGGGTACGAGTGCGCAGCACAAGTGCAGGGTGTGTGTTCCGGCAGAGTCGGAACCCGTAGTTACCTGTCTGTTGTTCTGTCTGTATCAGAGACCTTTTAATTCCTAAAAGAAAATGTTAAAGTGAGCCATGGAACTAATCTACGCTGAACTTTCATCACCCGGCCCGGCACGCGAGAACAACGAGGATTTCGTCGGCTCCTGGCAGCCTCAAACGCTCGAGGAGAAGCGCAGCCGCGGAGCGGTCGCAGTTTTGGCCGACGGCGTGGGCGGGATGGAGCGCGGAGAAGTGGCAAGCCGGCTCGCAGTGGAGACGGCCCTGAAGACGTTCCAGGAGGCCCGGGGCGAACAGAGTCCGCAGCACCTGATCACGCAGATGTTCAACGCGGCCAACCTCGCGGTCTACGACAAGGGCATGGAGAACCATGGCAAGGCGCGCATGGCCACGACCCTGGCTGTTGTCGTGCTCCGGAACAACGAGGTCACGGTGGGCAACGTGGGAGATTCGCGCGTATATCTCGTTCGCAAGGCCACGATCAAGCAGCTTTCCACGGACCATACCTACATTGGCATGCAGCAGAAATTCGGCCTGATCTCCGAACAGGAGGCCAAGACCAGCGACAAACGTTCCGTCCTGACGCGGAGCGTTGGGCAGGAGCCGGTGATCCGGGTAGACGTGGAGAGCGCAACGGTGTTCAAGGGAGACAGGGTCGTGCTGTGCTCCGACGGGTTGTACGCGCACGTGTCGGACAGCGAGATCGCTGAGCTCGTGACGAGCCTTTCCCCGGCCCAGGCCTGCCGCAGGCTCGTGGCGCTTGCCGAGCAGCGGGGTACCGACGACAATCTCTCGGTGCAGGTCCTGCAGATCAACGAGGTCGAGAAGGTCGCGTTATACCGCGGCGTGGCCATGTACCAGGAGACGGCGGACCCGACGACCAGATACGAGCTCAAGCCCGGACAGGTCCTGGACAACCGTTTCCAGATCCTGGAGACCATCAGCCGGAGCGGCATGGCCACCATCTTCAAGGCCACGGACCTCACCACCAAACTGCCCGTGGCCGTGAAGGTCCCCTTGATGCAGTATGAGAGCGACCCCGGGTTTTATTCGCGGTTCCAGCGCGAGGAGGAGATCGGGAGCCGACTGAACCATCCCTATATACTTAAATTTTACCCCGTACCGGAAGAACTCCGCACAAGGCCCTACATCGTAACCGAGTATCTCCGCGGCTATACACTTTCGCATCTCCTGACCAGCGTCCGGTCCATGCCGGAAAAGGACGCCATCAAGCTTGCCAGCCGCGTGTGCGAGGCCCTCGCGTACATGCATGAACAGGGCGTGGTGCACCGGGACCTGAAGCCGCAGAACATCATGCTCTGCAGCGACGGCACGATCCGGATCATGGACTTCGGCATCGCCAAGGCCGCCGGCAGGCGGATGACCTTTGCCGGGTTCACGCCGGCAGTCGGAACGCCCGATTACATGGCCCCTGAGCAGGTGAAGGGGAAGCGCGGGGACGAACGGACCGACATCTACAGCCTGGGCGCCATGCTGTACGAAATGGTCGCGGGTGTGCCGCCGTTCCAGTGTGAGACCGACAACCCCCTCGTGATCATGAACGCCCGCGTGGCCGGCGATCCCGAGGCGCCGAGAAAACGGAACCCGAAGGTCTCGCCGCAGGTCGAAGAAATCATCCTCCATGCGATGGAGCGCGACCCCAAAAACCGGTATCAGACAGCCGCGGCAATGAAAACGGAGCTTGATGATCCTTCCGCTGTGCAGATCACCGGGAGGAGCGAACGGCTCCACGCGCCGACGGCCTGGAGGCGCAACGGGAAGAAGGCGCTCTGGCTCGCGCTGGGCATCTCGATCCCTCTCATTATCTTCGGGCTTGTCATTTGGCTGATCATCCACCGGGGGACAGCACACTGACGAAGTAAATATTCGTCTGGCAGACTGGGTTAGCGACAGGTGTGTCCATGTGGGAGAAATTTGGCCTACGGGAAAGGTTATTGTAGGGCAGGATGGTGTGCAGCGATTGCAGATAACACCTACATTCAGCAAGCCGCACCGCTAAAATTTGACTATACATGGAACGGATTCCAAAGACTGCAGCAACCTCGCTCGCGTGTTGATGAGTTGTTCGACTTCTTTGCATGCGGGATTGGTGAATACTTCCTTTGGTGTCCCTGTCTGTGCAACACTGCCGTTGGAATATATGATAATTTTGTCCGCTATGCCCATTATGCATAGCGGGGGATTAAAAAATAGGT
The DNA here is from genome assembly GCA_035516965.1 of Nitrospirota bacterium. Taxonomy (NCBI): domain Bacteria; kingdom Pseudomonadati; phylum Nitrospirota; species Nitrospirota bacterium. The sequence goes on along the minus strand of DATIZR010000009.1, from coordinate 2,907 downwards.
TCATAATACCCCTTATCAGCGCAGGGCCTGCATAAAGTCCTTCCATCGCGGCGCAATTCTCTCCCGTCCTGCACCTGTTCCCTACATGATTCACACACGACTCTTCTCGTCGGCCTGCCCGGCATGTCCTCGGGTCTTATCCTTACGCGAACCTGCATAACAGTAAAAAGCTCTTCATCGCTCATGATCTTGTACGCTTCGAGCTGCGCCGCGTACTTGTTTTCGATATGGGGGAAATAGTTCTTCGCCAAGACACGGGAATCGTCTTTTGCAAATATCCGGGCAGCCTTATTTGTTCCCAGGTTCACGAAGGTCGCGGCCATCTTGCCGTAATCCATGAACTTCATGGTCCGGTGTCCGAGGCTGCAACCTGTGACGGACTGGACGGCGTCGGTCGCGCACGGTGGCCGTGTATGCTGACGGATTCCGTAGTAGCTGATCGAAATCAATAAGCGTATTCATCATCTGTTATTTGCACGGCTGGTCCCGTTTCTCCTCAGTTTAGATCTTATCTATTTTTACAGCGCACGACTTGTATTCAGGCGTGCCGGTTATGGGGTCCCTATATCCCGACGTGAGAACGTTCGTAAGCGTATTCCTGAAATGGAACGTAAGAAAGACGTTGCCTGCCTGCGACCGCTCGGTTACTTTGGCTTGTACCGTAATCTCGCCCCGTCTTGACGCAACACGGACCCGCTCGCCGTCCTTTATCCGCAACGTCTCCGCATCTTGCGCATTCAACTCCAGCAGCTCCTCGGGAACCAGTTCCATGATCCCGGGGACCCTTCCGGTCATAGATCCGTTGTTGTAATGTTCGCGGATCCTTCCGGTTATCAATACGAACGGGTATTCCAGGTCAGGCGTCTCGCCGGATCCTTTGTGGTCGAGTGCCATGAACTTCGCCAAACCACCGGGCCTTGCGAATAGATCGGTATAGAGCGTCGTCGTGCCGGGATGGTCCTTTGTTGGGCAGGGCCATTGAATTCCCCGGTCCTCGATTCGCTCGTAGCTGATGCCGCCGTAGATCGGCACCAGGCTGGCGATCTCGTCCATGATTTCAGATGGATGATTGTAGTCCATGGGGTATCCCATCAGCGTTGAAAGTCTGCTGATGACCTGCCATTCCGCCATGCCCGCGACAGGCTCTATCGCCTTGCGCACGCGCTGGACCCTGCGCTCGCCATTCGTGAACGTGCCGTTTTTTTCAGCAAAGCTCGCGCCAGGGAGGACCACGTGTGCATATTTTGTTGTCTCGGTGGGGAAGATGTCCTGCACCACAAGGAACTCGACCGACTCCAAAGCGCTCCGTACATGATGAAGGTCGGGGTCAGTCTGTGCCGGGTCCTCTCCGAGTATAAAGATACCCTTGAAATTTCCGCGCTTGCACTCATCCAGCATCTCAATGGATTTGAGCCCCGGTTTGGGACTGATCTTTACGTTCCATGCCTTCTCGAACTTGTCGCGCGCCTTGGCATCGGCAACTGATTGATAACCCGGAAGCGTGGCCGGGAGCGGGCCAAGGTCGGATGCGCCCTGGACGTTGTTCTGTCCGCGCAATGCCATGATGCCGGTTGAGGGCCTGCCGAGGTGACCGCAGACGAGCGCAAGATTGGCGATCGCCATCGCATTCTCAGTGCCGGTCCGGTGTTCGGTAACGCCGAGGCCGTACACGATCATCGCTTTGTCTGCATGGGAATAGATCCGGGCAGCCTCGATGATCGTCTCTTTTGCAACGCCGGTAAGCTTCACTACCCTGTCAAGATCGTATTCCCTGACCTTCTCGTTGAGCTCCCCGAACCCTTCGGTTCGTTTCGCGATGAACTCCCTGTTTTCCCACCTGTTCTGAAGAATGACATTGATCATGCCGTTCAAAAGCGCGATGTTGCTGCCGGGTTTGAGATTGAGCCAGACGTCGGCCTTTTTCGCCATCCAGGTTTTCCTTGGATCGCCGACAACGAGTTTCGCTCCGTTGGCGAGAGCCTTCTTGAGCCAGAGCGAGACTATGGGATGGCCTTCCGTGGGATTTGAACCGAACAGAAAGAGCGTGTCGATATCCGGCATCTGACTTAATGAATTCGTAGCGGCGCCCGCTCCGAGGCTGGTGGCCAGACCGGCCACAGTCGGAGCGTGTCAGACCCGGGCGCAGTTGTCCACGTTGTTGGACCCCACTGCGCATCTGACCCACTTGGAAAGGAGATAGTTCTCCTCGTTCGTGCAGCGCGACGAGGAAAACCCGCCAACTTTCTCGGGCCCGTACTTTTCGATCAGCTCTTTGAATTTCGTTGCGACAAATCCGAGGGCTTCGTCCCAGCTCGCCTCACGGAAGACGCCGTCTCGTTTGATGAGCGGGGTTTTGATCCGTTCGTCGCTCTGTATGAAATCGTACCCATATCTGCCCTTGATGCACAGGTTGCCCTGATTTACCGGCGCATCATAATCGGAAGAGACCTTGATTACCCTGTTCTCCTTCACATGGAGGAAGAAATTGCAGCCCGTTCCGCAGTACGAACACGTGGTCTTTACTTTTATCACGCTCTGAGATCGCCCTTTGCCTCTTCCTTTCTTGTCCGTGAGCGCGCCGGTGGGGCAGGTTGACACGCATTGACCGCAGAACTCGCAGTTTTTGAGCGAGCGCGGTGCTCCGAAGGCCGTGTCCGGCATGGTGTGAAAGCCTCTGCCGGTCATCTCGATCGTACCCGCCATGACCACTTCATTGCAGATCCGCGTACAGCGCGAGCACGAAATACATTTATTCGGTTCGAACGTTATGAACGGGTTGTCTTCCCGTATCGGTTTGTCCCATTTCTCGCCCGCGAATGTTCCGGGCTTTATATCATACAGGTAGGCCAGCTCCTGAAGCGCGCAGTCTCCCGCACTGTCACAGCACATGCAGTCGTTGGGATGGTT
>DATIZR010000008.1 GCA_035516965.1 Nitrospirota bacterium | reverse complement strand
GCCATGTTCTTGAAGGAAAGCACCTTCGTGATGGCCGCCGTCAAGGTCGTCTTGCCGTGGTCCACGTGGCCGATCGTTCCCACGTTCACATGCGGTTTGGTCCTCTCAAATTTCGCCTTTGCCATGCTCTCCGCCTCCTGTAGGGAAAAGAAAGAAACGCCATTCCAAGCAACACTGGAGCCCATGAGCGGGATTGAACCGCTGACCTCATCCTTACCAAGGATGTGCTCTACCAACTGAGCTACATGGGCGGATACTCAGATGACAGAAAATGGCTCGCAAAAAGTCAGCCAGAGGACTTTCCCTGCTGCTTTTGTCTGACCATTGAACCCTGTTTTCTGTCCTCTGTCTGTTTCTATGGAGCGGGAAACGGGATTCGAACCCGCGACCCCAAGCTTGGAAGGCTTGCGCTCTAGCCAGCTGAGCTATTCCCGCATGCAATTACAGATGTTAAATTTCGAATTGTTCGGTACATTCCCAATCCGCATTTCGCAATCTACAGTGACGTACATAACTGGTGGGGAGGGGAGGTTTCGAACCTCCGTAGGCTGACGCCGACAGATTTACAGTCTGTTCCCTTTGGCCACTCGGGCACCTCCCCGAATCACAACGCCTGCACGATTACGGAAATACCTTCATTCGCAGCTGAATCGCAATCTCTTTGCGTAAATTATGGAGCCACCGGAGGGACTCGAACCCACGACAGGCTGATTACAAATCAGCTACTCTACCAACTGAGTTACGGTGGCGGGAACCCCTTGGGACGCACCACTCCCCACTTCCCCGTAAGATGGTGATATTCTTGACAAGATGATCGGCAAGAAAGATGTTGTCCCGCCCAAAGAATAGGAATTATAAGAGATTGTGCATGGATTTGTCAAGAAAAAAGATTTCTGAGGGGGGCGGTTACGGGAGGAGGGCGTTTTGTCGAGAAGAGCGTTCTTGCGAGACCGCTGCCAGACGCTCCCTCTGAAATTTATCCCTTCTGTATCTGCCTGCGCTGGCGCAACACCTCATACAGCATGACGCCTGCGGCAACGGAAACATTCAGCGAACTGATCCTTCCCATGAGGGGTAGGGAGAGAACATAGTCACTATGGTCTTTCACCAGCCTTCGGACGCCCTTATCCTCTCCGCCCAGGACAAGGGCGATCGGACGCGCAAAATCGGCCTGCCACAGGGTCGTCTGGCCCCCGGCCTCAGCGGCGGCTATCCAGATGCCGTTCTTCTTCAGTTCCTCGATCGTGTTCACCAGATTCACGACCTTCACGACCGGCACGTATTCAAGGGCTCCCGCTGCCGCCTTGGCAACGGTCTCCGTCAAGCCGACGGCCCGGCGTTCGGGGATGATGACACCATGCACGCCGGCTGCCTCGGCCGTCCTCAGGATCGCCCCGAAGTTTCTCGGGTCTTCTACTCCGTCAAGGATCAGGAGGAGCGGCGCTTGCCCGAGCCGGGCCGGCGCAGCCAGAACAGCGTCGAGCGTCGAATAGCCGTGAGCCGCGGTATAGGCGATAACGCCCTGGTGGAGGCCGCTCGGCGCCTCGCGGCTCAGGGCGTCGCGGTTCACCATCCTCACTTCGACGCCGCTGTCCCGGGCAAGACGGAGGATCTCGGTGACCTCACGGTCCTTCTTCCGCTGGTCGGATACGAGGACGCGCTGGACCGATCTGCCCGCCTTCAGGGCCTCCAGAACGGGATTGATGCCGAATATTTTGTCTCGCTGCATGGGAGTTGTATCGGGCTAGGAAATTTCCGGAAATCGGGCGACGGCAGCGTCCCGGGTTTCTGTCCGCGGCCTGCCCCGCACTTATTTCGGCTTCCAAACGGTGCCGTCGGCGCGGTCGAAGATCTCCACGCCGCCGTCATCGAGCATCTTCCGGATATGGTCGGCCTCGGCCCAGTCCTTCCTGGCGCGCGCCTCGTTCCGGAGGTGAATGAGTTCCTCGATCCGCTCGACCGGAAGCGTGATCTTGCTGTCCGTGAGCCTGCCCTCGCTGAACCACTCCCCGGGCTGGCGGAGGAAGATGCCGAGCGTTTTGCTGACATTGTCGAACGATGCGGAGGCCTCGAAGAGCAGAGCAGATGCCGCGTCCTGGTTCTTCTCATTCAACTCGGCCAGGAGCTTGTTGACGTCCCGCACCAGATCGTAGATGAGGCCGATTGCGAAGGCGGTGTTAAAGTCGTCGTCCATGGCCTCCTCGAACGCCTTCGGGAGGTTCTTGATCTTCTCGTAGAGCGGCCGGTCCGCGGCCTCGACCAGGTCCTCGGGCTTGGATGCCGGATGCTTTCTGCCCTCAAGGAACTTGAGCATCCCTTCCTTCATGGTATAGAACCGGTCGAGTCCGGCACGGGCGTCCTTCAGGTTCGAATCGGAGAAATCGATGGGGCTCCGGTAGTGGGTCGACAGGAGGAACAACCGGACGATCTCGGCATCGTACTGGTCGAGGATGTCGCGGATCGTGAAGAAATTGCCGAGGGACTTCGACATCTTCTCCTGGTTGATGTTGACGAAGCCGTTGTGGATCCAGTAGTTCACGAACTTCTTGCCCGAGAAGGCCTCGCTCTGGGCGATCTCGTTCTCGTGGTGCGGGAAGATCAGGTCCTTGCCGCCCGCGTGGATGTCGAAGGTCTCTCCGAGGAGCTTGAAGCCCATGGCCGAGCATTCGATGTGCCAGCCGGGCCTCCCGGGCCCCCACGGGCTGTCCCAGGCCGGCTCGCCGGGTTTGGACGACTTCCAGAGCGCGAAGTCGAGTGGATCGGCCTTGCGCTCGTCGATCTCGACGCGCGCCCCCGCCTTCAGGTCCTCGATATTCCGCTTCGAGAGCTTGCCGTACTCCGGGAAGCTGGTCACCCGGAAGTACACGTCGCCGTCGACGACGTAGGCATGCCCCTTCCGGACCAGGCCCTCAACGACCTCGATCATCTCCCTGATGTGCTCCGTAGCCTTCGGCTCCACATCGGCCCTGCCCACGCCCAGCCGCTTCATGTCCTCCTGGTAGGCGTCGATGTACTTCTTCGCGATATCGGCGGCGGAGACGCCCTCTTCCTTCGCGCGGTTGATGATCTTGTCGTCGATGTCCGTGAAATTGCGCACGTATTTCACATCGAACCCCTTGCGCCGGAAATACCGCTGCACCAGGTCGAAAATGACCGCGCCCCGCGCGTGGCCGAGGTGCGAATAGTCGTACACCGTCACGCCGCAGGCATACATGGCGACCTTGCCATCGACGATCGGAACGAATTCTTCCTTTTTCCCCGAGAGCGTGTTGTAGAGCTTGATCATGGGCGAAGCAACCTCACGTGCGGTATACTAAAATCATGCGAACAGGGCATGGCCAGCGAGAAAAAGTGTGTGGAAATAGAATATTATAGATTGCCGCACTCTTTGTCAAGATTTTTCAGGCAAACAGGAGGCGCCATGGCGCAGAAAACGCTCCGCTTCGTGGTCCATGAACATAAAGCCTCGAGGCTGCATTATGACTTCCGGCTGGAGATCAACGGTGTGCTCAAGTCCTGGGCAATACCCAAGGGGCCCTCGATGAGCCCGTCAGACAAGAGGCTCGCGGTCATGGTGCCGGATCATGTGCTCGAGTACATCGACTTTGAAGGGATCATCCCGGCGGGCACCTACGGCGCCGGGCCCGTGCTCGTCTGGGACGCCGGGGAGTTCATCCCGCTCGAGACCGATGACCCCGCCGCGGCGCTCGCGGGCGGGAAGCTCAGTTTCGAACTGAAAGGAAAAAAGCTGAAGGGTGCCTTCGCGCTCGCGCAGATGAAGGGGCTGCCGAAAGGCACGGGCAAGGAATGGCTCCTGATGAAAAAGAAGGACGCGCACGCAAAGGACGACTACGCGATCAAGTCCGAGCTGCTGCCCGCCCGGCTCAAGGGCCTGAAGGAGCGCGTCCCGCCCTGCGAGACGGAGTGATCGAAACGGATCAATGGCAAGACCGACGGGGAGAAGCCTTGGCCAGGGCCGGACAGCCCTCGAGGGGTAACCGCAATTTCAGCCCCGGGTCCGCTTTCAAGGGGAGCCGCTTCCTGCATCATTTTTTTGTCAGCAGGAATTCCCCAACGTAGAGGACCAGCAGTACGAACCACCCGCCGAGGATGACGAACTCAATCGTGGACCGGTAGGATACGCTGAAGTTCTCCGTTGCCATGGTATAGACATCCTCGAGCGTATCGAGTTTTTCCTTGATCTCGGCCTTCCAGCTCTCCAAATGAAATTTCCTGGAGATGAGTGAATAGAGCTTCGCGGAATACCAGTCCCCGATCAGCTTGATGTTGCGCTCCACTGCCTCGGATTCGAGAATGGAAAGCGTGCGGATCTCGATGATCTCGCGCACCACCCTCCTCACCTCGGTGGAGCGGATAACCGGGAGCTTCTTTGACGTCGTCACCATGCGGAGGGTCTTTTCAAGCCGTTCATCGAGATCGTAGTCGAGGATCCTCGATTTCAGCAGCTGCAGGTTCGCGATCTCGAACAGCTCGATGTTGCTGTCGAAATCGCCGGCGGAATCGAAAATGAACGCTCCGTCCCAATCCACGATCGTGATGTCGTCCTTGCCGTACTTCAGGTTCGTCGACAGCGTGGCCCTCACCTCTTCCTCGTCGAGCTCGATCGTTTCGTTCTTGAGGAAGGCCGCGAGCCTGTCCCCGTACAGGGATAAATACACCTCCGGGTCGCCGCTGTAGCCCGAGATGCAATAGACGCTGTACTCTTCGTCGAACAACGGGTCGCAGCCGAACTCTCCCAGGACGCTTCTGCATTCGTTGATGAGCCGGCGCTTGAAATCCAGGGTGCTGTTCGACAGGATGTCGTCCATGTCCAGCGAGGCTTCGACGACAACGACGTCCGGCAAATATGCCTTGACGACAAAACCGACCTCGATGTCGTCACAGACGCGTTTTTCAACTTTGATGATCTTCTGTTTGGGGATGACATCTGGATAGCGCGGGGCGCTCTTCACGGTCTTAATGTCGACGATCTCGGAAGCTTCGAGATTCAGGGTGGTCTCCCCGAAGAGAAACACGACGAGCTTTCCGGATAACGGCTTTTTCTCTGGCTCCTCCATGGTTACTCCCTCCCGACTTTCCGAGCATGCATGCCGCAGCTTCAACAACTCCTCAGAGCGTACCCTATTTCAACTCCTTTAAAAGTCATCAGGGTCTTTCCTGAACGCTCCAATCAATGACCTTCTGGCTCCTTATCTGCTTAAAACTCACTGACATTGTTCGTCACCGGCGTCCCGCCGAGCGCGCGGGCGTGAGCACCGATCAGTCACTATACTCGATTGACGTTGAAATTTCTACGCCGGCAATGCGACGTCGCAGGTGAGGCTGAGCGGCCCGGCGATTTCCCGCGCCTGGTAGCTTGCGAACGTGATCCGCTCCACCTTGACCCGGACCGGATCGCTTGAAAAGGTCGAGATCCTCCGGCCG
>DATIZR010000007.1 GCA_035516965.1 Nitrospirota bacterium | reverse complement strand
GGGTTCGAGGGACTGCTTACGCCGACCAAATCCCGGCAGCTCACCTCGTGGAACACGCGGGGGATCCTGTTCGTCGGGGGAACCATCCTCGGGACCACGAACCGCGGCAACCCGTTCGCGCACAAGACGGTCGTGGGGGGGAAGGAGATCGTTGAGGACAGGTCCCCCGAGGCGCTGAACAACATCCGGGAGCTGGGACTGGATGCCCTGGTGGTCATCGGCGGAGACGGCTCGCTCAAGATCGGGCACGGGATCCACAAGCTCGGCGTCCCGGTCATCGGCGTTCCCAAGACGATCGACAACGACCTGATGGCGACGCACGTGACCTTCGGGTTTCAGACCGCCGTGGATACGGCGACCGAGGCGCTCGACAAGCTCCATACCACGGCGGAAAGCCACCAGCGGGTGATCGTGCTCGAAGTGATGGGACGGTACGCGGGATGGATCGCGCTGGAGGCGGGCATGGCGGGCAGCGCCGATGTGATCCTGATCCCCGAGATCCCCTTCAGCATGGACAAGGTCGTGGGGCGACTGCTCGAGCGGAAAAGAGGCGGGAGCAAATCGAGCATCGTGGTCGTGGCCGAGGGCGCGAAGCCGGCGGGCGGCGAGATGTCCGTTCGCGAGATGGCTGCGGACGGCTATGTTCTCCGGCTCGGGGGTATGGGCGAGAAGGTGGCCGACGAGATCGCCAAGCGGGCTGGCATCGAGACGCGGGTCACCGTGCTGGGCCATCTCCAGCGGGGAGGAAGCCCCTGCCCCTTCGACCGGCTTCTCGCCACGCGCTACGGCGCGGCGGCGGTGGAGTTGATCGCGCAGAAGAAATACGGGGAAATGGTCTCCTACCAGCCTCCCCGCATCACGTCGGTTCCGCTTGAGAACGCCATCAGCAATCTGAAGCTGGTCGATCCGGATGGAGAGATGGTGCGGGCGTCCGAGGGCATGGGGGTCAGTTTCGGCAGATGAGCCTTCTTATTCTCACCTTCTTCGCGGTCTACGGCGGCATGCACGTGTATGCGTTTTTCCGTGCGCGGCACGCACTGGCCCTCGGTGCCTGGCCCGCAGCGGGGGTGGCAGGCTTCATGCTGCTCATGGTCCTCGCGCCGTTCCTCATCCGCGTGCTCGAGCGGAACGATTATGATCTGCCGGCGCGGTCCCTCTCCTCGGCAGCCTATCTCTGGATGGCTGGCATCTTCCTGTTCTTCTGCGCCTCCCTGGTCCTGGAGGCGATCAACCTCGTTCTGCGCGGGGCAGGGTGGGCAGCGGGCGCCCCGGGTCCGGCAGTCATCATCCCGGCAAGGATCTTCTTCTTCGCTGCCGCGGGGCTGGCCTTCGGGATCACGCTCTACGGGTATGTCTCCGCGCAAACCATCAGGACCGAGCGGCTGAGGATTGAGACCGCCAAGCTCCCGGCGGGGATCGACCGGCTGAAGATCGTCCAGATATCGGACGTGCATCTCGGTCTGATCATCCGTGAGGAGCGCCTGAAGAAGATCCTCACAATCGTCGAAGCGGAAAAGCCGGACGTCTTTGTATCCACCGGCGATCTCGTGGACGCCCAGATCAACAGCATGCAGGGCCTAGCCGCACTCCTGCGCAACGTGCAGGCACCGCACGGAAAGTTCGCCGTCACCGGCAACCACGAATATTACGCGGGAATCAACGAGGCCCTGAAATTCACGCGGGACTCGGGGTTCAGGCTGCTGCGCCGCGAAGCGGTGCAGGACAACGCGATCACGATCGCCGGCGTCGACGATCCGGCCGGCGCGGAGTTCAAGATCGACAAACCTGAGCCGGAAGCTGCCCTCTTGGCGGGGTTGCCGAAGGACAAGTTCATCCTCCTGCTCAAACACCGTCCGCTCGTGGACGCCCGGGCATCGGCCCTGTTCGACCTTCAGCTGTCCGGCCACACGCATAAGGGCCAGATCTATCCCTTCACCTATATCGTTGAGATCGCCTATCCGCTGATCGCCGGCAAGTTCGACCTCCCCGGCGGCTCAATCCTCCGGGTGAGCCGCGGCACGGGTACGTGGGGCCCTCCGGTCCGAGTTCTTTCCCCGCCCGAGGTTACCGTGGTGGAACTGGTCCGTCGCGCGCGTTGATCGCCCGGTCTTTGCGAGGCAAGAGCCTGTCGCTTGACGGTTCCCGCCGCCCCGATCGAGACGGCCAACCCTGAAAAGCCGGAAGACCACCATGCGAACAATACTTGCGAAGAAAATGGACCCGGACACGCGGGCGTCTTCTGGTTGAGAGTATCTCGTGTGAACACATCACGCACAGGAGGGACGGAGCGAACCATGACCAACAAGCCGGTCACGATGTTCGGCGGCAAGGGAGGGGTGGGCAAGACCACCTGCTCGGCCGCTGTCGCTGCGCACTGCGCAGCAAGGGGCGCCAGGACCCTGATCATCACCTCGGACATGACTCCCTCCCTGTCGGACATCTTCGATGTGCCGGTCGGCGACGAGGTCAGACAGATCGACAGGGACCTCTTTGGCTTTGAGATCAGCCAGGAGTCCATCGTGGGCCGCTGGAAGGAGAAGTTCAGCAGGGATTTCTCCGATATCCTGTGCCAGCTCGTCGATCTGGAGGCCCTGGACGGGGAATCGCGCCACCAGCTCCTGGACTATATCGGATCGGCGCCGTCTCTGCGCGAAGAGACGATGCTCGACCTGATCGTGGACATGATCGAGAGCAACCGCTTTGGCCGCATCATCTGGGACACGGCGCCCGCGGGCGAGACCCTGAACCTCCTGAACATGCCGCAGTTCATCAGGCGGCATCTGACAGCAGGCGCAAAGGTCTTCGAGGGCCTGGACAAGATCGGGAAGCAACTGGTTGGCAGGCGGTCGATCTCCGCCACCATGGATGAGTGGATACGGCTGTCGGAGCGCATTGCCCGGTTCGTCCATGACCGGACGGAGTTCGTCGTGGTCGCGAACCCGGAGGCGCTCGTCACGAGGCATGTCGAGCGGCTGATGAGGACCCTGCGCGAGTATCGGGTGGATATCAGAGGCATGGTCATCAACGGCGTGATCGAAGCTACCGACTCCGGCACGCTCCGGTCCATGCAGGCGGTCCAGGCCGCGCACGTGGCTGAGCTCAAATCCCTGGCCGGCGGTCTGCCAATGGCAATCCTGGCCCTGTCGCAGAATGAGATCAGGGGCCTCACGGCGCTCCGGGCCGTGGGCGCGTCCCTGTGCGGACAGCTGGGTCTTGAGTGATTGCAGCGCTTGACGGTAGAACCGAAGCAATCGCATTCCAAGGCCGATCGACAAAATCATGCAGAAAGCGATCCGGAGTATTGACAATCGCGTTTCGTACGGCTATATTTCCCCTTCGGTGCCCGGGGCGGTCATCAAGGTGCTCGTACAGGACGGGGTGTTTTCCAGGCCCCTGCTCCTGTCCACCACTGCCGCCGCGTCTTTCATGTATGATATTTATCATACCGGAAAGAAGCCGTAGGGAGTATTCTTCAGTATGTTCCGAGAACCTACCTATATCAGACCGGTCCGGTATGCGGTTCAATTTGCCTTTTTCCTGTTGACCCTGTACATCGGCTACCAGTTCTTCCTGTTCGTCCAGCATTTCGAAACGCCGGGCAGGCCCATTGTCGAACGTCCGGCGTCGGTCGACGCCTTCCTGCCCATCGGCGGGCTGATGGCGTTCAAGTATTTCATCCTGACCGGCATCATCGAACCCATGCACCCCGCGGGGTTCTTCCTCTTCGTTGCGGTTCTCGGCGTCTCCCTTGTCATGAAAAAGGGGTTCTGCGGCTGGATCTGCCCCATCGGCTCGCTTTCGCAGTATGCCTGGATGGCGGGGGAGCGGATCTTTGGAAAGAACTTCCGCATCACGGGCTATACCGACATCTCGCTCCGCTCGCTCAAATACGTCCTGCTCGGGCTGTTCGTGGTCCTGATCGGCATCGCCATGCCGGCCAACATGATGGTCCTGTTCTTCATCGCCGACTACTACAAGGTCGTGGACGTGCGGATGATGAAGTTCTTCACCGAGATGACGACCGTCACCCTGTGGGTCCTGGTCGCCCTCGCCGGGCTTTCGCTGTTGTACAAGAACTTCTGGTGCCGCTACCTCTGCCCCTACGGCGCGCTGGCCGGGCTGCTCAGCCGGCTGAGCCCCGTCACCGTCAGACGGAGCGAGGAAAAATGCGCCCACTGCCACGCCTGCACGAAGCACTGCCCCGCCCAGATCGATGTGGAGAGCAAGACCGTCGTGAGGTCCGCGGAGTGTTTCGGCTGCCTCACCTGCGTGAGCCGGTGCAAGGCGGAAGGGGCGCTCGACCTCACATTCAGCGTGGGCAAGAAGGTGCGCGTGGTGAAGGCCTGGCTCTTCCCGGTCATCCTGATCGCGCTGTTCTATCTCGTGGTCGGGATCGGGATGCTGACCGGCAACTGGCAATCCAAGGTCCCCTACGAAGACTACCAGCGGCTGATCCCGGAAGTGCAGAAAGAATACGCGAACCGGTAATCGACGCCCTTCCAAAGACGCGGCTGTCCGGGCGGATTAAAAAAGAGCACCGGAATTCCGCAGCAAGTCCTCCCGTCACCGATTTTCCCCCTGAACAGCATCGACTTTATGGTATAGTTTAGCATTATGACGACTGTCCTCCGCCCTGCGGCATCCTCGTCAGGCGAAGTGCCGTCAATTTCCTCGTCCGGTCATGAGTGCTGTGCGCTGCTTTCGACGGTGACAGAAAGGGCCTATGAAAAGAAAATTACCCCGGTCAATGAACAACCGGAGATCAGGCGGGGATCGAAGGAAATTCGATGATCTGAAGTACGGGGGTACTGACCGGCGAAGCGGAGAGGACAGGAGATATTACAGAGACCGCAGGTCTTCCTGAGGTCTTCACTGGCCGCGGATGTTTCCCCTCCCAACCGGCTCCCCTGACCTATGTCTCTTCTCCCCGAAAGCTCTTTTCCGCTTTATCACAGGGAATATTTCCATTATACTTTTTCTCAACCACCCCATGGCGTCCACTTGAATGCTCACAGGAATGAAACTCGGCCCCCTATCTGGGTTCATCCGGCGCCTGTTGCTCCAGGGGTCAAAAGGAGATGGCAGTGCCTGACTGGGACCCGGTACAATACCTGCAATTCAAACAGGAGAGAACACAGCCTTCCCTCGATCTGGTCGCGCGGATCCCCCTGGAAAATCCGGAATCCATTATCGACATTGGATGCGGCCCGGGCAACAGCACGAGAATCTTACGCGAACGATGGCCCCACGCCGAGATCATTGGCATCGACAAATCGGAAAAGATGATTGAGCGGGCCCGGGCGGACTTTCCGGACCAGACGTGGATCATCGGGGACGCAGCTAGCCTGGAGACGGACCGGAGCTTTGATCTTGTTTTTTCCAACGCGGTGATCCATTGGATTCCCGATCACGAGAGCCTGCTCCGTCGACTGTTCAAGCTGGTAAACAAGCGTGGCATATTGGCAATTCAGGCGCCGGCGAATCAAGAATCGCCCTTATACAAAATAATCATAAAAATTGCCCGGAGTGCCCGATGGTGCCCTTCCACGTCCGGGCGCGAGCAGCTGATAACCTATCACAACGCCGAATATTATTATAACCTGCTCGTTTCCCGCACAAGAGAGATCGCCCTCTGGGAAACAACGTATCATCATATTCTGAATTCTCATCAGGAACTGATCGAGTGGTACAGAAGCACGGCCATGAAGCCCTATCTCGACAGCCTGCGGAATGACGGCGAGCGGGCGCACTTCGAGAAGGAAGTCCTGGACGAATGCAAGGCATATTACCCCCTGCAGTCGGACGGCAGAATTCTCTATCCTTTTAAGAGGCTATTCTTTACAGCTCGGAACTCCGGAAACGGCAAGAAGTAGTGTCGGCATTGTCAAAAAAACAGGGTGAAAAATGGAACCACAGCTTAACCGCTGAGAACACCGAGAACAAATCTTTCAATAAAGTCTGTGTACTCGATGGTTACTACACGCGGTAAGAATCCAGAGGTGCCTATCAACAGGTATGGCTGGCAGGAATCCCGAAATCAAGCGGCGGTATTTCCCCGCCGTTACTGCCGCACCAGAGGCGAAAATATCGATGAAGCAACAGAATATTGTTAGGCGAATCAGCCGGCTGATCCTTATTGTCCTCGCCGCAATCTGGATGCTGTTTGAAGATTGGGTCTGGGACAGTATTCTGGCCCTGATGGAAAGGGTCAGCCGGCTGAAAACGGTGCATCGGCTCGAGGTGTTCATCGCGAGACAGAATCAGTATCTATTGCTGGTCTTCTTCTGTGTCCCTTTTCTCATCATGATCCCCGCGAAAGTGTACGGCCTTTACCTTATCGCGAACGGCAAGTTTCTGAGAGGGATCACGATCTTCATCGTCGCCAAGGGGCTCATAACCGCCCTGATCACCAGGCTGTTTGTCATCAGTAAGGATACCTTGCTGAGCATGCCTGCCTTTGCCGCGAGCTACTATTGGTTCAAGGACAAGAAGGATTGGCTCTATGCGGAACTCAACAGAA
>DATIZR010000006.1 GCA_035516965.1 Nitrospirota bacterium | reverse complement strand
TCGGGGTCCATGGTGGTCTGCCACAGCTGCTCCGGGTTCATCTCGCCGAGACCCTTGTACCGCTGGATCGCAAGCCCCTTCTTGCCGAGGTCGAGCACATGGCGGACAAGCTTCCCCGTGTCGTGAAAGCTCTTCTCTTCGCCCTTTTCCCGGGCCCGGTACACGGGGCCGGCGATCCCGAGCAGTGCCGGCGACAGGCTCTGTAGCTCACGGAACTCCGGCGTGGTCACGAAGTTCTCATCCAGCACGATGCTCGAATGGGAGGCGTCATATTTCGTGTCAAAGCGAAGCCTGAGCGCTTGGTGTTCCTCGTCCGGCTCGATCGCCCAGTCGATCGTCGTTTTGGGGTGAAATTTCTTGAGATATTCCTCGATGGAGCGGGCCAGGATTGTGAGCACCGCTTCTTCTTTCAGGACCGCCTTGCTGAATGTCTTGTCCAGCAGGAGAGCCCGCAGCACCATCACGTCGATCCGCTTCCTGCGGAACTTATCGAGGGTCTTTTCGAACTGGACGAGTTTCTTGAGCACGGAAGTCAGCCGCTCGCCGGCGAGCCAGGCATCCTGCTCGGTCGAAAAGAGCTCGATGTCCTCCGCGGCCAGGTCGAGCAGGAAATCCTCCATGCGGGAATCGTCCTTGATATACCGCTCGGTCTTGCCGCGCTTTACCTTGAAGAGTGGCGGCTGGGCGATGTAGAGATAACCTCGCTCGATGATCTGCGGCATCTGCCGGTAGAAGAAGGTGAGCAGCAGCGTCCGGATGTGCGCACCGTCCACATCGGCGTCGGTCATGATCACGATACGGTGGTACCGGAGCTTCGAGATATCGAACTCCTCGGGGCCGATCCCGGTGCCCAGCGCCGTGATGAGCACTTTGATCTCGTCGCTGGAGAGCATCTTGTCGAAGCGCGCCTTCTCGACGTTCAGGATTTTTCCCTTGAGCGGCAGGATAGCCTGGTTCTTCCGGTCCCTGCCCTGCTTGGCCGACCCGCCCGCCGAGTCACCCTCAACGAGAAAGAGCTCGGAGAACGCCGGGTCCTTTTCCTGGCAGTCGGCGAGCTTTCCCGGCAGTGCCGTAGAATCCAGAACGCCCTTGCGTCTCGTCAGTTCACGGGCCTTCCGGGCAGCCTCGCGGGCGCGCGATGCATTCAGCGCCTTCTCGGCGACCTTGCGCGCGACGAGCGGGTTCTCTTCCAGGTAGGAGCCCAGTGATTCGTTCACCATGGCCTCAACGATCCCCTTGACCTCGCTGTTGCCGAGCTTGGTCTTGGTCTGGCCTTCGAACTGCGGGTTCGGCAGGCGGACGTTTACAACCGCGGTAAGGCCCTCGCGCACGTCCTCGCCCGAGAGAGCCTCTGCGGCGTTCTTGAGCAGCCCGCTCGAAACCGCATAGGCGTTCACCGTGCGGGTCAGGGCCGCCTTGAACCCCACCAGGTGGGTGCCGCCCTCAAGCGTGTTGATGTTGTTCGCGAAGGAGAAGACCTGCTCCACGTAGCTGTCGTTGTACTGGAAGGCGATCTCGACGAAGATGCCCTCGCGATCCTTCGCGAGGTAGATCGGCGAGGGATGGAGCGTGGTCTTGTTCTTGTTCAGATACTCGATGAACGAGGCGACGCCGCCCTCATACAGGAATGTCTGCTTCTTGCCGGACCGCTCGTCCTGTATCGAGATCTTGAGCCCGCGGTTCAGGAACGCGAGCTCCCGCAGCCGCTGGGACAGCACATCGTAGCTGTACTCCCGGTCCTCGAAGATCTGGAAGTCGGGCTTGAAGGTGATCTTGGTTCCCGTCGTGCCCGTCGTACCGGTCTCGGCAAGCGGGGCCTGGGGCGTGCCGCGCTCGTACCGCTGCTGGAACACCTTGCCGTTCTGCTTAATCTCGAGCTCGAGCCACTCGGAGAGCGCGTTCACGACGGATACGCCGACGCCGTGCAGGCCGCCGGACACCTTGTACACATCACCATCGAACTTGCCGCCGGCATGGAGCACGGTGAGGGCGACCTCTGCGGCGGACCGCTTCTGGATGCTGTGCATCTCCGTCGGGATGCCGCGACCGTCGTCGATCACTGTCACGCTGTTATCGATGTGGATGACGACGTCGATGTTCTTGCAGAAGCTGGCCATGGCCTCATCCACGCTGTTATCCACGACCTCGTAGACCAGGTGGTGCAAACCGACGCTTCCGGTGCTTCCGATGTACATCGCGGGACGCTTCCGCACCGCCTCAAGTCCTTCGAGCACCTTTATGCTGTCTGCTGTGTATTCCATCCACTCCCTGTAAAAAAGGGGATTTGTCCGATCCGGAGCAATCCCCTCACATCATAATACATTAGGAAAAAATGATTGGAAATCTTTCCGTAAAACTTTTTCTCCCTTTTCAGGCTTCCTTTGACATGAAGCGCGGGCGCCGCCTATACCCTCATGGGCATAACAACGCACTTGTAGTGCTCGTCGCCCTCCTCGGTAATGAGGCAGGGACTGAGCGAATCATTGAGCTCCAGCGCTATGTTCGACCGATCAATGGCGGACAGCACATCCATCAGATAGCGCGAGTTGAACCCGATGGTGATCGACTCGCCCTTGTAATCCACCGCGAGCTCCTCGCTGGCCTCTCCCACCTCGGGGTTGTTCGTGGAAAGAACGATGGTGTCCTTTTCGAGCTGCAGTTTAACCGCGTTCGTCTTTTCCTTCGAGAGGATGGAGACCCGCTTCACGGCATGGGAGAAAAGATCCTTGGACACAGCAACCTTCTTGGTGCTCTTGGCGGGCACCACCTGCAGGTAGTTGGGGTAATTGCCGTCGATGAGCTTGGACACCATGACCAGGCCGTCCCGCTTGAACAGGGCGTGGTTCTTGCTGAACCCGATCCGCAGTTCTGCCTTCGAAGAGTCCTCTTCCAGAAGGCGACGAAGCTCCATCATCGCCTTCTTCGGGATGATCATGCTCTCTTCCTTGTGCTTCGCATCGATGACGCGGTCGATCATCGAGAGACGGTGGCCGTCGGTGCCCACCATGCGGATGTTCAGGCCGTTCTTGCCCTGGTTCATCTGGACGAACAGGCCGTTCAGCACGTAGCGGGCGTCGTTCTCCCCGACCGAGTACAGGGTCTTCTTGATCATCTCCCTGAGCGTCTCGCCCTCGATGGCGATCATGCCCTCTTCGGCAACGTCGGGAAGGGCGGGGAATTCCTCCTTGGGGAGCGCCACGAGCTTGAACTGGGAATGGCCAGACTGGATCTTGACCCAGCTGCCGTCCTCCACCTTGATCTGGATATCGTCCGCCGGAAGCTCGCGGACGATCTCGTACATTTTCTTTGCCGACACGGTGACGGATCCCGGCTTCTCGACCTCTGCAGTGTAGCGTCCCCGCAGTCCGATCTCGAGGTCCGTCGCAACGATCTCGATGCCGTTGTCGTCGGCCGTGAGGAGCATATTGGAGAGAATGGGCATCGTGTTCTTTTTCTCGACGACCCCCTGGATCCTCTGCAACCCCTTCAGGATTTCCTCTTTCTTGATCTTGAGTTTCATCTAGGGAAGCCTCCTGTGACGTCCGAGAATTTTATCAGAATCCCTTCCAAATAGCAATAAAAATATGAGGCCTTTTCTTTTTGAGAATCAATGCCTTAACTGCTTAATCAACATCTCGATCCGGGCCTTCAGTTCAGGGTCTTTTTCCTTCTTTTCCTCGATCACTTTGCATGCGTGAATGACTGTGCTGTGATCTTTCCCGCCGAAGAACTTTCCTGTTTCCGGAAGGGATGAACCGACCACGTTCCTGCAGAGATACATGGCGACCTGCCTCGGCAGGACGATGGCCTTGGTGCGGCGCTTCGACTTCAAATCCGAGATCTTGATCCCGAAGGCTTCGGACACCGTCTTCTGGACGAGCTCGTTGGTAATCACTTTTTCGCGGCTGTCGAGAATGTATTTGAGTTCGTTCTTAGCAAGCTCCTGGGTGATCTCCATGTTGGTCAGGGACGAAACCGCGCCGAGCTTCACCAGGCCTCCCTCGAGCTCGCGGATGTTGTTCTTCATCATCGACGCGAGAAATTCCGCCACATCATCGGGGAGCCGGATGCCCCAGAAGTCCGCCTTTTTCTTCAGGATCGCGATCCTCGTTTCTAGATCGGGAGACTGGATGTCCGAGATCAGTCCGCACTCGAAGCGGGATCGAAGCCGCTCCTCGATGTCCGGTATTTCCTTGGGCTGGCGATCGCTGGTCAGCACGATCTGTTTCTGCGTTTCATAGAGAGCGTTAAAGGTATGAAAGAACTCCTCCTGCGTCCGCTCCTTGCCGGCAATGAACTGGATGTCGTCGATGAGCAGGACATCCATGTTCCGGTATTTCTGGCGGAACTCTTCCATGCGCTGGTGGCTCATGCGGTTGATGAGTTCGTTCGTGAACTGTTCCGAGGAAAGGTAGGCCACCTTGGTCTTGGGCGATCTGCTCTGGATATGGTGGCCGATAGCGTTTACGAGATGGGTCTTGCCCAGTCCGACCCCGCTGTAGATGAACAGGGGATTGTAGGCCCGCCCCGGTGCGTCGGCCACCGCCTTTGCTGCCGCATGGGCGAACTGGTTGCTCGGACCGACCACAAAGTTGTTGAAGGTGTACTTTCTCTCGAAGAGGCCGATTTTTTCCTCGCGCCCGTCTTTTTTTTCCTCTTTCACATGTCGCTGGGCCTTTTTCGGCTGCTGCGGCTGAACATAGAAGTCGATTTCCACGTCATCGCGCTTGGTGACTTCCTTGATGACATCGTACAACGTAGTCCAATAGTGTTCCTTTACCCAGTCGCGGTGGAATTTGCTCGGCACTTCAATGACCAGGCGGTTACCATCAAGGGACAGCAGCTTGGACTGGCTGAACCAGGTGTCATAACCCTGCTTGGACATTCGGTTTTCTATGAGCAGCAGTATCTCTTCCCAGACACGTTCCCGATCCATAAAAACCCCATAAAAACCGCATTAGTTACAAACACGCTTATCCACAGGTGTTAAGAACGATATATTTGCTTGTTTTTCAGGTAGTTGACGCTCGTGACGGAGGCTTATGGTCCGCTTTTTTTTAGCCTTATTTTGCGTGAATTTTGCTATCGCTGGAGGATTGTGTTTAGCATGTATTTTGCTAAACTGATCTTCTTGACTCTGCGGCATCCGGTAAGGGAAGGCTTGACTATACCAGAACCCCTATCTTCTGGCAAGGCCTTTTTCGAAAGCACACAACATGTATCGTGGGAACCCTGGTATTTTGGGTTTTATCCGCAAAAGGATGCGGAAAGGGGCAGACTGTTGAGACTCACACTTTGACTGCACTTCGGATGTCTGACGCACGATAACATTGCGGACCTTTTCCAACTCATGACGTACGAACCTCACAGTTTCTCCGATGAATGTCGAGCCTCGTATCATATTTATTTTTTTTATGTTTTTTCCGACATCCGTGCAGAATGTTCAAACCGTGCTGATGAGGATGACGAAGCCATGGATTCAGTTATATCTACTTCGAAATTCTTTTAACGGCCTCCAACTTGATTGGAATACTGTACAAAGCGTGCTTGATAAAAAATTGCTTGACTTCGAAACTATTAATGCTGTAACATAAAACACTTGTTTTTTTATCAGCTGTCATTTCTAATAATGTGGAGGTGTAGCATGTCTGCGGAAATCAAGGTTGACCAAGTGCTTGACGCGAAGGGTATGAGCTGCCCGCTCCCGATCCTGAAAACGAAAAAGGCTGTTGAGGCGCTTGCCAAAGACCAGGTCTTGAAGGTCGAGACGACGGACCCGGGGTCCAAGAACGATATGGCATCCTGGGCAAAGAGGACCGGCAATGAGATCCTGAAGGTGGAAGAGGGCTCAGGCTCATTCATCTTCTTCATCAAGAAAACCGCATAAGGAGAATACCATGGCAAATAAAAAAATGACAATCATTGCGTCGAAGGGCACACTAGACATGACCTATCCGCCGCTTATCCTTGCGACGACAGCAGTTGCCATGGATGTCGACGTCACCATCTTCTTCACCTTCTACGGTCTCGAGATCATCAAGAAGGACAACACGGAAAAGCTGAAGATCTCGCCGCTCGGCAATCCGGCCATGCCGATGCCGGTACCCATTCCTACCCTGGTTGCGTCGCTCCCGGGCATGGAGGCCATGGCAACGGCAATGATGAAGTCCATGTTCAAGAAGCACGGCGTCGCGAGCGTGGGCCAGCTGCTCGAAATGGCGAAGGAAAGCGGCGTAAAGCTCATCGCCTGCCAGATGACCATGGACGTGATGGGCTACAAGCAGTCGGACATCATCGACGGCGTAGAGTTCAGCGGCGCAGCGGCCTGGCTGGATGCGGCCGCTGACGCTGACATCAATCTCTTTATCTAAAGATCCATTCTCTGACTTGCATGCAGGACCGGCCTTTGTTTACTGGCCGGTTTTTTTATTTGCCTTTTTCTTCCTGTCCGAAGACGCCGGCTGGACATTTTTCCGGAATTGTGATACAAAGCTCTCACATGAAGATACCGGACAACCTCAAGTTTGATGAGAAAGGCCTCATTCCCGCGGTCATACAGGACTGGCAGAGCAACGAGGTCCTGATGGTCGCGTATATGAATGCCGAATCGCTCCGGAAAACCGTGGAAAGCGGCATGACCTGGTTCTGGAGCCGCTCGCGTCAGAAATTCTGGCAGAAGGGCGAGACCTCGGGGCACGTCCAACGCGTCAAGGACATCCTCTACGACTGCGATCAGGACACGCTGCTCATCAGGGTGGACCAAACAGGGCCTGCGTGCCACACGGGTTCGCGGAGCTGTTTCTTCCGCAGCTTTTCACGCCAGGAGGCCGCAAAGTGAGCCTCGATCCGAACTGTATCTTCTGCAGGATCATCGAAAAGAAGATTCCCTCGAAGATCGTATACGAGGACGAGTCGTCGCTGGCGTTCGAGGATATCAATCCCCAGGCCCCCGCCCATATCCTCGTGGTTCCCAAGAAGCACATTCCCGAGATCCACAGCATGACCGGCAGGGACAAGGATACGGTCGGCCACCTCTTTCTCGTCGCAAAAACGATTGCGGAGCTGCAAGGCCTGGACAAAAAAGGCTATCGCATGGTCATCAACAACGGCGCCGGCGCCGGACAAACCGTGTTTCATGTTCATCTCCATCTTCTGTCAGGCCGCAGGTTCTCCTGGCCTCCGGGTTAATAACGGGCTCCTGTGAAATCGGGATGGACAAGGTGTGGAGAAGTCCTCCGGGCGAGTTTTCCACACCGCCCGCTCCCGATTCGCACAACCGTGTCGACAGTTTCTCTGAAAGTCTTTATCGTTCCTTTTCATAACGTTCTTGCCACTACCAACATCTTCACATCACTTACTACTACTACTGCTATTTTTATTTATATCCAGTAATAATAAAGAACGAAGAGCGCACCTGGGGAAAACCAATCATCGGGATGCCAGAGAGGGAGACAACGGGACAGGGAAAACAAAGACCAGAGGGATATACTGTCATCTGGTCTTTTCTGGATGTCACTGGGGAACGCGGAATGTATTTACGGAGAAGGGAAATCGTTGCATAAAGAGCGGCTCATGAAAAATATCGCAAACTTTCTGTTCGAAGCGGGCATGCTGAAGCGCACGCCGCGGAGCGGGTTTCAATTCCTGGGTACCGGAGCGGAATCCGTGGCGGAACATATCTTCCGCACGACGTACATCGGCTATTCCCTGGCAAAGCTTGCACAGGGCGTGGACGTGGACCGCATGATCAAGATGTGCCTGTTCCATGACCTTCCCGAAGCGCGGACGGGCGACCTCAATTACGTGAACAAAAAATACGTGGAGGCGAACGAGAAAAAGGCCATTGAAGATCTTGCGGCAACGCTGCCGTTCGGTGACGAGATCCGGGAGTTGGTCCTTGAATTCAACGAGGGAAAAACCGGGGAAGCAAAGCTGGCGCGCGATGCAGACCAGCTCGAGATGATCCTCGCGCTCAAGGAGTACAAGGACCTGGGAAACACCTATGCCGAGGAGTGGCTGGCTTTTTCGCTCAAGCGGCTGCAAACAGACGCAGCGAAGGAGCTGGCAAAGGTCATTCTGGAAACGGACTCATCGCTCTGGTGGTTCAGCGATAAGGGCGACTGGTGGGTCAGCGGCGGCAAGCGCTGAGAGCTTTTGATAGGCCTCTGCGGGCGTCATGGTCCCGCTCACGGCCAACCGGTAGATCATCCGGCCGAGCTTCTCATAATGGTCAATCAGTGGCGCGGTCCGCGACCTGAAGAGAGCGAGCTTCTTCCCGATCAGTTCCACGTTGTCATCCACGCGTTCCGTTCTGTCCCCTCCCACATTGTCCCGGATCCTGCAGAATACTTCCTCGGCAACACAATCGAGAACAATGAGCGCGTGAACGTGCGCGATGCGTTCGATATCCCTTGCCTGGCCCTCGTGCCTCGGGATGCCGTTCAGAACAAGGATATCGTATTGTGAGAAGCCGTTGCGCTGCAGGAACAGGGTTATGGTCTTTTCTGCGAGGGAGAAGTGCTCGTTCTCGAGCAGAAGACCGCGTTCCAGAACGCCGTGGATGAAGTCGAGCTCTTCTGGGGAGTAAGAAGCTGACCGTTCGCCGTCCGAAACGGCATTGCGCAGTTCTGATCCGAAGTCCAGGTGATGGCAGCTCCGCCCGAACAGGCCGTTTCGGACTATGGCATCGCCGAGCGGGCTCTTGCCCACGCCGGTGGGGCCGAGGAGCAGGATGGAATCAATTGGATGCGGGCATGATGTTGTCATGTGATTTATTGCGCTCTCGTGGAATGGCTGGAACCAAAACGTTGGAACGTCCTGGCTCGAAAGACGCTTGGGTTTAAAGGTTTTCGCTCTCTTCGCGCCTTGGCGGTAACAATCTTTGCCCTGCGCCCTATCCTGGATGCAATCTATTCCGCAGGCTCTCCAAACTTTTCCTCGACGCGATCGTGAGCTCCTGCTCCGGGATGTCCTCAAGTCTGAACCAGCCGATCGCATCGCACTTGTGGGGCTCCCTGATGCGCGGCGTGCCGCTCACGTACCTGCACAGATAGGTCGGCGAAACCCAGTGCTGACCCTCGCCGGGGATGACGTGGTTCACGACGTCGAGCAGCTGCAGGACAGCGATATCGAAACCGTATTCCTCCCGCACCTCGCGTGTGAGTGCGTCTTCAAGCTGCTCGCCGAACTCGACGCTGCCTCCGGGGAACTCCCATTTGTGCCGCTCGTTCCGAGCCTCTCTGCCGCGCTTGGCCAGAAAGGCCTTGCCTTCGTCGTTCATGATGACAGCGCCGACACCCACACCGATGTAGTCAATGCCCTTCTTCACCCGGATCACCGTCCCTGAAACCTTCCGCTCCAGAGCATGAAGAGGGTGGAGGCAGGAAGGAATCATTTGAATAATTCCGCTGCAATCTACCAAAAAGACCACGTAAAGTCAAAAGCCCGTTTCCTTTTGGTTTTTGCTTGACATCTTTACGTTTTAGCTTATAATACCGCCTTATTCGAAAATCGAGAAGGAGCAGGACATGTCGGAAACAACAGCACAAAAGAGCAATCTCAAGCAGAAGCGGGCGCAGGGATTCCGCAAGCGCATGAGCACGGCCAAGGGCCAGGCTGTCATCAACCGTCGCAGGGCCAAGGGAAGAAAACGTCTCGCCGTGTAGTTCCGTCGGGTACGTACATGCCCTACGCATACCGGAAGAGCGAGCGGATACGGAAAAACAGTGAGTTTGTCTCTGTGATGAAAGGAAAAAGACTGTCGGTTGACGGTCTTTCTCTTTTTTATAGCCGGAACGATGCCGGTCATTTCAGGGTCGGGGTATCGGTCGGCAAAAAGCTGGCGAACGCCGTCGGAAGAAACAGGCTGAAGCGCCAGATAAGGGCCTGCATCATGAAGGTGTTGAAGGACACGTCGTCCGGGTATGATCTTGTCTTTGTGGCGCGCCGGGAGTTCGCGAACGCCGACCACGGGCGGGTCCTGAAGGCCGTGGACCGGCTGCTCCACCACACCGCAATCTGCGGACCGGCGTCGTAAATGATAAAACGATTCGTGATCACCCTCATTCGGCTGTACCAGCGGTTCATCTCGCCAATGCTGCCGGCGGCCTGCAGGTTCACGCCAACCTGTTCCGAATACGCACGTGAGGCTTTCGAGAAAAAAGGATTGTGCAAGGCAGCCTGGATGACCTTCGTTCGCATCTCAAAATGTCATCCCTTTCATCCGGGCGGATACGATCCCGTACAGTGATTCCGGAGGATCCATGGAAACCCGTCGCTTCATTCTAGCCCTCTCTTTGTCGCTCATCGTGTTCGTGCTATACGTGCGCTTCTTCGCGCCCAAGCCGCCGGAGATGCCCGCCGTCCCTGAACGTGCACAGCAGCAGGCTGCGCAGGAGAAGGCGGAGAAGCCCGCAACTGCCACACTCGCCGCGGGAGCCGTCGCGACCAGGATCGTTCCCGCAGTCAAGGGGAAAGATATCGTCGTTGAAACCGACCTGGTCAGGGCCGTCGTGAACACGGCCGGAGGCGTGATCACCGGCGTGGAGCTCAAGCATTACCGAGAAGGGAACAAGACCCCGGTAGGCTTGGGCGTGCTCTTCGACAAGATCATGGGCCGGGAGAAGAAGATGGAAGCGCCCAAGAAAGCGCTGGGGAATGTGCAGCTCGTCCCTTCCTACGACACGGTCGACCGCAGGGACATGATCGCACCGCTCACCATCACGCCTCTGGACAAGGACCTCTCCGCGTTGTCCCAGGTGGAGTACCGGACGGACCGTGACGCGATCCGCCTCGACAGGGACAAGCCGTCGGACACGCTGGTCCTCACCTATGCGGGCCCCGGCGGCATCGTCCTCGAGAAGCGACTCACGTTCCACAATGACAGCTACCGGATCGATGTCACGGTCAATACAAAAGGCGTTGACGGATACAGGCTTTTCCTGGGCACGGACTTCGGGCTCGCGGACAAGGTGAGCAAAGATGCCAGCGGCCGCGTGGGGTTCGCGGCAATGGTCGACGGCAAGGCCGTGACGGACAAGCTAGACAAAATCAAGGGAGAATTGCCATACAGCGGCACGATCGCGTGGTTCGGGCAGGAGGACAAGTACTTCACCGCGGCGCTCCTGTACGGCGACCGCGGCATCGTCACCGCCAGGAAAGCGGCGGCGCCGCCGGAGTCCGGGGACCTGCTGACCTCCGACGTGACGATCAAGGAAAAGCCCGAGGCCCGTACATTCGCCCTCTACGCTGGCCCCAAGAGCTTCACGCTGCTCGAGGCGCAGGGGCACGGCTTAGAACAGATGGTCGACTACGGCTGGTTCGGCATCCTCGCCAAGCCCATGTTCTGGCTCCTCCAGCAGTTCTACCGGTTCACCAGCAACTACGGCGTGGCGATCATCCTGCTGACCATTGTCGTGCGTTTGCTCCTGTTCTACCCCTCGCTCAAGAGCGCGACTGCCATGGAGGAGATGAAGAAGATCCAGCCGCAGCTCACGGCGCTCCGGGAAAAGTACAAGAAGGACCCGCAGCGCATGAACCAGGAAATGATGAAGATGTACAAGGAGCACAAGGTGAACCCGCTCGGCGGCTGCCTGCCGATGCTGCTCCAGCTTCCGTTCTTCGTCGCGCTTTACAACGTGTTGTCCGTGTCCATCGAGCTCCGCCAGTCCCCGTTCCTGTCCTTCTGGATCAAGGACCTCTCGTCGTATGACCCGTTCTATATTCTGCCGATCCTGATGGGCGTTAGCATGGTCTTCACGATGAAGATGACGTCCACCTCGGTGGACCCCCAGCAGCAGAAGATCATGATGTTCATGAACATCGCGTTCATCTTCCTGTTTGCCTGGCTCCCGGCCGGCCTGCTGCTCTACATCACCCTGAGCAACGTGCTGTCCATCGTGCAGCAGCTGTATGTCCGGAAGCTCATTGGAGCCTCGTCGGACGCGGTGATCGTGAGCTAGCCAGCAGCGTTCCGCTCCTTCCGGCGGCATGCCGGGAGGAGCTTCTCTTCTTCTCCCTCATGCCCCTTCCCTCCCGGGTTCGGCCGGCTTGCGACGTGAGCCAGGGCCCTACTGAATGCCGATAAGCTCAAGCTCGAAGGTCAGCGCCTTTCCCGCCAGCGGATGATTGGCGTCGAGCGTAATGCTCTTATCCGTGACGCTCATCACCGTCACGAGCATGACCTTGTCATCGACCTGCGTTACCTCGAGCCGCTGCCCCACATTCGGACTGACGCCTTCGGGAAGACGGTCCCGGCTCATCGTGAAGATCATATCGTCGCGCCGCGCACCGTATGCCTTTTCCACCGGGATCACGACGGTCTTTGTTTCACCGACACTCATCCCTGCAACCGCCTGCTCGAACCCCTCGATCACCTGGCCCTTGCCGATCGTGAACCGGAGCGGATGCCGGCTGCGCGACGTGTCGAAGACCGTGCCGTTCTCCAGCTTTCCCGTGTAATGGACCTGTACACTGTCTCCCTGCTTCGCCTGTGCCATGATTCTTTCCTTTCTCGTGACGGATCCGGATATCCGGCCTCCCCGAGGCGGCCGGAGCTGAAGTGTAACCTTTTCGGCAGTCTCGTGCAATCAATTATTTCACAGGATGCTCGCGCTATCCGCGTAGGAGGCCGCCGGTGTCTTGACATCGTGCGGGACGTGGTATATTGTACCGGCGAGGGGAAAACGATGTCAGAACCGATAAAGATCGATTACGCCTACCAGTTCAAGACCGGCGCGCCGGTGCGCTTCAATCTTCGCCTCGACCGGGAGACGCTCGCCCTCCAGCTCGAGAAAAGGCCGGACCCGCCGCTCTGGGCGCTCCTGAACCACAAGAAGTGCGAGAATTGTCCCCTCGACGAGCGCCGCCATCTGTACTGCCCGGTCGCGCTGAACTTTGCGGACATTGCCGAGCCCTTCAAGGACATGCTCTCGCACGAGAAGGTCATGGCCACCGTCACGACCGAGGAGAGGACCTTTTCCAAGGAGACCATGATCCAGCACGGCCTGAGCCCGCTCGTCGGGATCATCATGACCACCAGCGGATGCCCGATCATGGAGCATCTGAAGCCCATGGTGCGGTTTCATCTGCCCTTCGCTTCCCTGGACGAGACCATCTTCCGCATGGTGTCGATGTATCTTTTCGTCCAGTACTACCGGAATCAGGACGGCAAGCCGGCGGAGTGGAACCTTGACGGCCTTCTGAAGGCCTATGCGGAAGTAAGCATCGTGAACCGCGACTTCGCGAACCGGCTGCGGGACGCGGCAAAGAAGGACGCGAACATCAACACGCTGGTCAACCTTGACTGCATGGCGGCCATGATGCCCTTTGCAGCCGAAGAAACGCTCAAGAACCTGAAGCCGTACTTCTCGGCGTATTTGTAATTTCACTCTATGCTTCATATAAAGTAAAGGACGAGCCATGTCAGACAAAGAGAGACCATTGCCAAAGCCGCCGAATAAGGCGTTTGGACGAAAGAACAATTTTGAACAGGGCGAAGACCAGTCGTCGCTCCTGGCTGACCGCATGGCAGCAGCTGCGGCGGAGGGAAAACTGGATGAATTCCTGAAGCAAGAGATGCCGGACAACGAATACGCCCGCAATCTCGCGAACATGATGATGGGAATGACGGGCATGATGCCGGGGGGCATGCCGGGTATGGGCATGAACCCGGGCCCGGCAAAGCAGGAAGAGCGGCAGGGACCGACTGGCGAGGCCGCTGCCACCGAAGTGCCCGAGGATGTCCGGACGGCGATCAAAGGCGGCGATGTGCAGAGCCTCATGGGACTGCTTCGTAGAGAGCATCAAAAGCGAAATCCTGATTCGCCGTTATTACAGCAGCAAGAAATGACCGAAGCATCGCCTGTTCAACAGCCGGCTTCAGGGGAACAGCAGCCCGCCATCGACAAAGAGATCATCGATTCTCTGCTCCGGATCGCGATGGACAACAGCGTCAGCCTGGACTGGATCATTCTGCGCGCGATCAAGGTGTATGTGCAGGAGTACCAGAAGACCGGGAAGTTGTGAGTTCGAATGTTTCTGCAATTCAGTAGGTTGGGTAGAACGTAGTGAAACCCAACTTAATTCTTGAAGACTGTTCTTGAGGGCAAGTAACTGATGATTGGTGCGAAAGAAATATTCTGTCGGGTTTCGCCTTGCTCTACCCGATCTACCGCTGAATGTGATTTCAAAGTGGTCAGAAATTCATGATTGGAGAATTCCGCTGTAGGGAATCACGTATTTGCTGTTTATCTTAATGAACCTGTAAAAGGCTTGGCCAAAACCTGAAGTAGCAATAATCGATTAACATTGAACACGGATTAACCTGTCGGTCGAGACCAACGCGCAAAAGCAGCGCGTCTTACCCGCACCTTACCCTCTTAAAAACTCTTGCACCTGCCTCTTGATCTCCAGATGACCAATAGGGATGTTCGGCACATCCTTGTTACCCGGGATGGCTAGGGCATGGATGAACGTCAAACCTTCCCGCGGCCTCCCCATCACTTCTTTGATCTCTTCTTCACTTGCGACCTTGATCGTATTCCTGAACCCGAAACCCCTGGCAACCTGTTCAAGGTCAACGCTGGTCCGCGCGAGCGTGGGCTGGTTCCCGGTCGAGCCGTAGGCGCCGTTGTCGATGGCGATGATCGTGAGGTTATTCGGTGAGAGCCCCGCCGCAGTCGCAAGCGTGCCGGGGTTCATGAGCAGGCTCCCGTCCCCGTCGATCACGACCACCCCTTTTTTCGACGTGAGTGCAATGCCGAGGCCGATCGGCGTCACCATGCCCATGCTGCCGAGCATGTAAAAGTTCGATAGCTGGTGTTTGAGTGCGTAGAGCTCCTTGGAGGGCCAGCCGAGATTACTCACCACGACCTTGCTTTCAAGATAGGGCGCGAGGATCCTGATGATGTCGTACCGGGTGAAGACCGGCGACGGCCACTGAACTTTATCGGAACCAGCGGCCGCAGTCTCGCGCTTTCCCGAATCGACCTTGGAGGGTCCGGGCTCCACGATCCGCACGCCGCACTCGTAGCCTTCCCAGACCACGGGGCTCATCAGAAAAGCGTGAACCCGGTTTTTGCTGTAGACCTCGGGCAGCTCCTGCTCGACCTTCCTGAGCTCCTTGCTTGAGTTGATCTCTGTCCAGCCGATGCCCGCGCCGGACAGGATGCCGGGAAGCTTCAGCCCCATGGGAAACTGCGCCGCGATCTTCTCCTGGTACACGCCCCTGCGGCTCACGAACAGGGCCAGCGGCAGCTCATAGAACGCGGTCAGCGACAGCAGGGCGTTGATCATATTCCCGATGCCCGAGCTCTGGATGAACATGGCCGGCCGTTTGCCCGCGAGCGCCCCGCCGGCGCAGATGCCCACGCCCTCTTCCTCCCTGGTCAGGGGAACGTGGAGGAAGGCCTTTTCGACCATCTCCAGAAGGGTCTTGATCTTCTCGCAGGGAAGGGACGCGGTAAAATCAACGTTGTGCCTGATCAGGGTCGCGATCAGCTCTTCTTCAGGACGTTGCACAGCATCTCCTCGATCTCTTTTTCAGTCGCGTTCTTCGAGATGAATTGCGGCACCACGCTATAGGTCTTCTTGTTCTTGCGCAGCCGCTCCTCGCCGCCCCCGGTGATGTTCAGGAGGACGCTCTCGTTCTTTTTGATGGCGCCGCTCTGGACGGCCTGCTTGAGCACGGCTATGGCCACGCCGGAGGCGGGAACGACATCGATCCCTTCGGCCTTCAGGAACAGGTCCATGCCCGCGTACACCTCATCGTTCTCGACGCCGTACATCCTGCCCTTCGTCGCGCTCAGCGCGTCATATACACCGCCCTGCACCGAGTAAGCGGGATACCGCGTGGAAAGAACACGCGTCGTAATCAGTCCGATGAGCTCGGGCCTCAGGTCGTCGGGGAAGAGCGCCCGGCTTTTTTTCTTCCACGCGTGCACCATGGGCGCAAATGGCAGATTCTGGCCGAGGTGCAGGACCGGCAGATGCGAACCGAACCGGCCGTCCCGGACGAACCGCTCAGCCATCTCCCAGGCGCCGACAGCGCCCGTGCCGCTTCCGACCGCCTGCACGTAGTGGTCAGGCAGCCTGCCGATCTTCGAGACCGCCTCCAGGAGCGTGATGCCGAGGCCGTCGCGCTTGGCAATGTTCTTTACCCCGCCCTCGAAGGGGAACCCGAGGGTCAGGGCGATCCGCTTCGCCACATCGATGGAATCGGAATAGTCGCCGTCGCCGACAGCGAGGGTCGGCACCAGGGAGGAGCTTTCCAGGTACCACATCTCCGTCAGGCACATGCGGGGGACCACGATGATGGCGGGAAAGCCGGTGATGGCTGAAAGGTGGGCAAAGGCCCGGGCCGTGTTCCCGGCAGAAGCTACGATCAGCGCATCAACGCCGTTCTCCCTGGCGTTCTGGAGCACAACGGCGGCCTCGAATTCCTTGAAGGTGCAGGTCTCGAGCAATGCGCCCTGCTCCGGCCAGTACCCGTTGAACACTATGTAAAGGTTTTCGAGTCCCAGGTGCCTGGCAAGGCCCTGCGAGCGGTACACGAGCGGACCGGGCTGCACGCCTTCCGGCTCGTGAACGGGAAGCCAGTTGAAGCGCCAGATGCCCTCCGTTGAGCGCTCCTGAAAGCGGGCATCCCGATACTCGGTGACGAGCAGAGCGTCCTTGCAGTGCTCGCAGGAGGTACAGAAGGAGTTCTCGAGAACCTTGCCGCACGCCCTGCATTTGATTGAATAATGGCTCATGGTTCTCACAAAATAAGACGATGAAATATTAACCACAGATGAACACGGGTACGGCCTTACCGCACGCACCGATAAAAATGGAAAGTAAAAACTGAGAGTCCCTTTTTTATCCGTGAGGCGAAGCCCCGTGTGAGCGAAGGTCCTGTGGTTCCGTTCTTCGGTACTATATCAACCCGCTCACCAGCTCCATGATGTCCGTGATCCGGACCTGGTTCTTGTACCCCTGCATGGCCTCGTTCACCTTGGCGTAGCAGGCCGGGCAGGCGAGGATCAGGCGGTCCGCCTTCTTTGCCACGGCCTCGTCGATCGTGAGCCTGCCCATGGCGATCGCGTTCTCGTGGAACACCTTGCGGGCCGCGCCGCCCGAACCGCAGCACCGGGAGTTCAGGCCGCGCCGTTCGAATTCGAGCAGGGTGACGCCGGGAATGCTTTTGAGAACCCGGCGCGGCTCCTCGATCACGCCGACTCCCCGCGAGAGATAGCAGGGATCATGGTAGATGATCCGTTCCCGCAGTTCCTTGTTTACCTTTATTTTACCCTTTTCGATCGCGTCCAGCACATGCTGAGTGATGTGCCTGATCTTGAACGGCAGGGGCCCGCCGTAGATCAGGGGCCAGTCCCGGGACATGATGTTCACGCAGCAGGGGCAGGAGCAGACGAGCTTCTTGACGCCCCTGGCCCGGTATCCCTCGACGAGCCTCGTGACAAGCTCCTTCAGAAGGTCATGCTGGCCTGTGATGAAGAGCGGAAAACCGCAGCAGACCTCTTCTTCCGGCGGAAGCATGGTAAAGGGTTCGCCTGCTGCGTTCAGAACGAGCACGTCGCCCCGGACCATGGGCTGGGCCTCGTAGGCGCCGGTGCAGCCCGCGTAGTAGGCCACGTCCGCATGCTTGGCTATTGTCACGCTCTCCGGGAACCAGGGCTCGTACCGCTCCGCTGCAGGCTTGTCATAGGGATTGCCCGAGTTTTTGACAACTTTCGGAAGGTTCTTCTGAACGCCGATGGGCCCGAGTCCCCGCTTCACCATCTCTTTCCTGAGCATGGGCCAGAGGCGCTGGGTGAATATGCCGACGGGGCAGTTCTGGCCGCAGGCGCCGCAGGTCGTGCATTCATAGACCGCCTTGGTGAAGTCCTCCAGCAGTTTTCGGTCCACGTCCTTAGGCCCGAACAGGGTTGCCTTGAGCCCGTCGGTCGCACGGATGAACTCTCGGAACATCCGGATCTTCTCCGGCGGCGAGATCGAGGGGTTGCCGGTCACGTCCTGGACCGGACAGTGCTTCAGGCACTCGCCGCACTGGGTGCAGGCGTCGATCTCGAGGATCTGGTGGGGCGAGAGCTCTTCGGAGAAGGAGCATTTATTTTTCATTTAAACCACCGGCATAATGTAACCACGGGTCCCGCGGTGCGCAACACACGCCCTTCACTCGTTTATGGCAGCGCCTTCACATGAGCAGGCTATGTTGCCACACCCTACATTCACGCTTCGCACTCATAAGCGTCGGGTGCAGGCTCGTAACCACTGGGTGCAGGCAGATGAACACAGGTTTAAAAACCGTTTTAACGTGGCTCATAGGGTCCATGCATCACATTGCGCAGCGCCTGCTCCTGTCTTCTCGCCTCCAACATCACCAGCGGCGCGGTCAGGATGTGGGTGGGGAGCAGGAGGACCAGCAGCAGCACCAGGACAAAATGAACGAAGAACAGGATGCTTGCGGGAGCGGGAGCGGGCGAAACGCTCACGATCCCGAAGGCGAACAGCTTCACCGCAACCAGGTCAGGCTTGATCAGCGCATGCATCAAGACGCCGGCGGAGCTGATGATCAGGGCCACGGCGAGCAGGAACATGTTCGCGGGAGACGCATACTTCTCATGTTTCGTAAGCAGCCGGACAACGAGGATATAGATAAGAGAGAAGGGCAGGATATATCCGGCGACAAGCCCCGGTGTTTGCAGCAGCCATACCCAGCCCGGTATGGGGTTCAGGAAAAAACGCAGATGCCGCAGGAGGACCAGGAGGAAGGA
The DNA here is from genome assembly GCA_035516965.1 of Nitrospirota bacterium. Taxonomy (NCBI): domain Bacteria; kingdom Pseudomonadati; phylum Nitrospirota; species Nitrospirota bacterium. Next base: position 1,971 of record DATIZR010000006.1, on the reverse strand, counting down.
GGCGTGAAACACCCACTCTCCCGCCCACAGCGCGGCGTTCACGTTGATAAGCCGTCCGAGGAGCAAGACATCGAAGGCCGTGAGCACCCACACCTGCGTCCGCGACCCGGGGTTCAGCTGAGCCCCGGGCATCTGTCTGCGCGCCGCGCTCCACCAGACCAGCAGGTGCATCAGGAATCGTATCCAGAAGGCGGCGTAGACCGCGTACGCTGCCGCTATGAGCAGTTTTCCCATCCGTTATGGTCGTCCACCTTCTTTTTGTCTATTGTACCATATCAGGCAGATAACCGAAACGCAGACAGCCCCAGTGGCGGCCGGAGATCGTCAGGGGGGCGGCGATGTCCACGACAAGCTCGCCGCCCGCAGCGATCGGACGTCTGAAGGCCTGGCCCAGGATCCTGTCGCTCCGCGCGCCGGCGAGAGAAACGGGGTCCTTCATTTTTACCTTCGCACGGGCGGGGTTCACATGCGTGGGCATGTAGCCGTTCTTGTCCATGACAACCACATAGGTCAGCCGCTTGTCCGATCCTGCCCATTGCTTGAGCAGGGGCAGCACGCCGGAGTCGAAATAGCCGTTGGCCCTCGTCGTGAACTTGTCCGCCTCTCCGGCCGGGCTGTAGCTCTCGTCAAAGAGCGCCGCCTGATCGAGCCTTCCCTGCTGCAGCGACTCCTGGAGGAGCGTGGTAAGCGAGGCGGTGCAGCTCCTGAGCATCCCCTCCATGGCATCGTCGGTTTCGTCCTTTTTCACGCTGCAGAGCTGGCTGTACAGGTTGTGCGCGAGGGACGCGACGGAGTCTCCCGAGGAGGTGATGGCCTTTGCCAGCTCCTTGGCGTCGACCGCGTATCCGGAGACCTTCTCCATGTTGTTCAGCACATCCGTGGAGACCTGCGCCTGCTCCTCCGAGGCTGTCGCGATCCGGTTGATCATGTCGACGGTCTGTTTGACCTCGTCGGCGATCTTCTTCAGCGATTCTTCGGCGCCCTTCGACCTCTCGATGTTCTCGGCTGCCTGCTTTTGCGTGATGTCCATCGTGGAGAGCGAATGATCGGCTTTTTCTTTGACGTCCTTGATCATGTCGCCGATCTCTTTGGTCGCCGCCGCGGTCTTGTCCGCCAGCTTTCGCACCTCGTCGGCCACGACCGCGAAGCCGCGGCCCTGCTCCCCTGCCCGGGCCGCCTCGATGGCGGCGTTCAGGGCGAGGAGGTTCGTCTGGCCCGCGATGTCGTTGATCACCACGATGATTCTGTCGATATGGTCCGTGGCCATGGAGAGCGCCTTGTTCGTTTCGGCCCAGTCCGCGATGTTCTTGGAAAGGAGCTCGATGCTCCTGACATTCTCTCCGATGGCCCTTGTTGCCGTTGCCGCGCCGTCCGATGACGACGCGCCGGTCTTTGCCACGGAGGTCGCGTTCCGCGCGATGTCATTGATCGTCGAGCTCATTTCCTCCATTGCCGTCGCGACGTGGACGGCCTGGGAGCTCAGCTTGTCGGACAGCTCCTGCAGCTGTCCGGCCACCTGCTTCATCGAATCCGAGGTCTTCGTGAGCTGGTATCCGATGGAAAAGGCTTTCTTGAAGCTCTCGCCCAGCTTTCCGATAAGCTTTTTCAGCGAGAAGAGTATCTCCGCCTGCGACCCGGCGGGCTTCGTCTTCGTGGAGAACCGGGCTGCAAGGTCGGGACGGCCCGAGGCGGTCCGCAGGAGGTGTTCCCTCAGCTCTGAATCAAAGCGGTTTACGCGCCGGACAACCAGGAAATAAACGTTTGCGGCGATAGAGGCCGCTGATAAAGCGGCCAGAAACACTGTTGTGCCTGACATGGTATCCCCCATAGTGCCATGAGTTGCCGTATGTGTATGATTATCGGCAGAATGGGAAAATACTTTAGCGGACATGTTCGCGGGCAACGGTAGGTTAAAATCACAATTTGAGAAAGAACGACAGGTTCCGATGGCGCGGCGGGACGTGATGACGG
>DATIZR010000005.1 GCA_035516965.1 Nitrospirota bacterium | reverse complement strand
ATCGAAGTGATCGTAGTCGCAGGCATCATTGCCGTGCTCGCCGGTATACTTGTTCCCCTGATCTTCAAGGAGATCGACGAATCAAAAATAGCCAGGGCTTCGGCAGACGTTCGTTCCATTTCAAATGCAGTGATAATCTTGCGAAAAGATACCGGGCAATGGCCGGTCAGCAGTTCTTGCCAATCAACAGTGACTTTGCTGACTGGCGCCGGAAACGTGCCAGCCTTGGCCGGTGGTTGGAACGGTGCGACTCCCTTATCCTTCGATTTGCGCTTGAATACGGATGATGTGCCTTGCTGGCCGAATACCTGGAAAGGTCCCTATTTGGCGGCGGTGAATGCCGACCCCTGGGGAAATGCATATATTACGAATGCAGATGCCTTTGTTTCGGGAGCAAATCCAAAACCACCGGTATGGATTCTCTCGGCAGGACCGGACGGTATCGTGCAAACAAATGTTACGGATATGGTGGCTTCCGGGGATGATGTCGGCTTACGGATTCAATAGAGGTGGGATACAGGTCTTCGCTTTATTGAACCGAATGCTACAACATCCGTTTTTCAAATACAAAAGCAATAGGGCCGGGATCTCCCGGCCCTATTGCTTTTTCCTGCAACCGTCATCATTGATCGCTTTGCTACACGTCGATCGCTTCACGGTCGAGACCGAGGTTGGTAAGCCCTGCTTTCCCGTTCGTCGCCGAGGGTTGATGAGGCAGTAAAAGCAGTTTCGCAATTTGCATGACCCTCAGCTTCCATCCCTTGATAGGCCAGTCGAGCTCATGCTTATCACAGACCAGGTCGAGCGTGTTGAGGTTGAATATCTCTTCTCGCAGCGCCTCGTCCACAAGATGCGGATCGGTAATTTTCCTGCTTAACGCGATCGCCCTGTTCAAATGTTCGCGGATCCGTGCCGCACGTTTCGCGCTGATCACTCCGTGCTGCTCCTTCAAGTCCAGGAGACCCAGCGCCCCGTCATAGGTGGCCCGAACGATTTCATCGCGGCTCATCCATTTTGTCTCGTAGTTCAGCGCGAACTTCCAGCTCGGCATGAGCATTGCCTGCCGATGTTCCTTGAGCGTCTTTGCGAAGAAGCGGTAGCCGTACTTCTCAGGATCCTCGAAGATGGCGCTTCCCGGATCGATGAACGGCGCAAGCGGCGCGATCAGGGGCAGCACCCTGCCGGCACTTCCGTTGCCGCCGAACTTGGTCATGAGCTCGCCACAGTACTTGACGGTGTCCATCACAGACTGATAGGTCTGGTTCGGCAGCCCCACCATGAAGAACAGGTCCACTCGTTTGCATCCCGCATTGATGAGCGTATCGATCATGCCCTCCAGTGCGGCATTGTCATAATTCTTCCCGAAGGTCCTTCTAACGTTGATGTCGTGAGATTCGGGGGACATCTCCACATTGAAGGTCTGAATGGAATCTATCGCCTTTCGGAGGAAGTCCTCCGGGGGCGGGATAAAAAACTCCATACAGACCTCGTTCCTGATGCGGTGCCTCTTCATGGCGTTAAAGAACCGGTCGGTGTATTCCCTGCCTCCCATGAGTATGTCGCCGAGTACGATGACCGGAGCTCCCGTATAGTCCGCGATCCTCCGGATGTCGTCGGCTACGAGTTCGGGCGATCGGAAACAGGCCTGCTGGCGCATGCAGACCTTCTTGAATGCCGAGAGCGAACCGCCGCAGGTCCCGCAATTGTGGTTGCAGCCCCGGCACGTGAAAACCGCGGTCACCGGATAGCTGAGCCAATACTTGAACGGAATGTAACCGGTTGGATCGAGGTATTTTATCACCATCTTGATCAGATGGGAATAGTCGAAATCGACATAGTCCAGGTTCTCGGGCCTGAAGGTTCGCTCGTTCACGACCATTCGTCCGTTCCGGTCCCGCCAGACCAGGTTCGGCACTGCTTCGAAGCCGTTCCCGGTTTTGATCGCGTGCATCAGCTGTCGGAGCGGTTCTTCCGTGGAGTCGCCGCAGAGGACGAAATCCACAAAGGGATAGTCCCGCATGATCTCTTCATGGAAATAGGTTGCGCTCAGACCGCCGAGGATGACCGGCGTATCGGGGTGATGTTTTTTGACGAGCTCCGCGAGACTGAGGCTCCCGTCGACGTGGGGGAGCCAGTGGAGGTCGATGCCGAATGCTGCGGCATGGAGATGTTTGATGAAGGGTTCCGGATCGAACGACCGGTCGCGCAGCATCTTCAGCGCCAGATTGATAATGCGGACCGACATGCCGTGCTGGGTGAGATAACCCGATATCGTAAGAAACCCGATCGGGTAGATCTCGAAGATGGACGATGAAGGGACCACGTCACTCACGGGACCGAAGAAGAGGGGCATTTCGCGGAACTTGAAAACGCTTGGCGGGTGGAGCAGGATCAGGTCGGTTTTAGGCATGGACTGGTTTATCTCCATATATGGTCCTGGCATAGCCGGTCGCCATCTCTTGCATAACGGATTCCATGGACTCAAAGAGTGACTCGAGATAGGTAACGATCGCCCTGTTGAAGGGGGACCGAATGGAGTCGCCCAGCATCCGGGTCTCGAGGTTGTACAGGTGCAGGATTTCAAGGAGGATCGCCCTGAACTTTTCCTCCGGGTAGGCTGCCCGCACCGCGTCGCAAAAGGTCGCCGAACCGGTCCACCGGCCGAGGATCGTGTAGACCGTCCGCGCGATCAGCCAGATCCTCTGAATCCGGATGTCGGCAAAGTCGCTGTACCGCACAGTAATCGCGAATGAGGGAATGGTGAGACTATCGAGAAAGGCACTGTCGACTGTTTTGGTCTTCTCAAAAATGTCCTCGAGGTCCAGGTCGCAAGCAGGCCGGCCGGCGGCAAACGCTGCTGCTGCCTCCTCAATGATGAGCCGGTCCTTATCAACCTCTTTCCGGATGTTTCCGTCGAGATAGGAGGAAAAAAAGGAAAGCGTAGCAGAAAAAAGAGAGCCCCTTTGCATGCCGTGGAGGCTCCTGCGCGAGAATTCGTGCATCATTTCGCTGTCCTTCTCGCACAGGATGCCAACCCTATCCATGTTTTACCGCCCGGTAGATCGTCGCGATTCCCATGGTCATCGAGTCGATTGTCACATTGCCGTAGCCGCAGGCGGCGATGACGCTCCTGAACTCGTCGGGAGGGTAGAACGCGCTGATGGACCGTGGCAGATACAGGTATGGGGCCGCTGTTTTAAGGACGATCCCTGCTATGAAAGGCATCACCCGGAAGACGTACCACTCGTACAATGCGCGAAACCACGCGGTCTGCGGCCGAGTGAGCTCGAGGCAGACGAACTTCCCGCCCGGCTTGAGCACGCGTTTTAATTCCTCGAGAGCATAGATCGTGTCGGGGATATTGCGCATGCCGAATGCCACCGTTACGGCGTCGAAGGTGTTGTCGGCGAAGGGAAGCTGTTTTGCGTCAGACAGAATGTAAGAGAGGTTCCGTCTGCCGCGCGACTTGCGCCGCGCCCTGCTTAGCATCTCTTCGCAGAAGTCGGCGCCGGTCACGGATCCCGTGGGCCCGACCTTCTGAGCCAGCAGGACCGCCAGTTCGCCGGTGCCCGCGCAGACATCCAGAACACGCTCCCCCTCCTTAATGCCCGAGAGCGACACGGCTCTCATGCGCCAGAAATGGTCAAAGCCGAGGCTGAAGCCGCTGCTTAACAGGTCAACGTAGGGGGCAACTGATGAGAAGATATGCTTTATGAAGAGGTCTCTCTGTTGTAAGGACATGGTCAATAGTAATGGCCGCGAACCGGCATGCGAGGGACAGCCGCGTTCTTGCACTCAGAACATCACGTTCTCCGATCAATATAAGATAATTCTGCTGCCCCTCAGCATATCGTGTCGGCAATCCTTGTTCCCGAACGGCGGCGGCTCATACTGCGCCCTCACCCCGTTCCTCATCCGTGTGCCCAGGGGCCTCAGTAGTAGAACTGGCCGAGCAGGATCAGGATCAGTAAAAAGAACCCGATCAGGACGATGGCAAAACCGAAGATAATACCGGCATCGGTGACCCAGGCTGCCTGGGGCTTTACCTCGTAGTCCTTGAGCCTGTTCTCGGCCGCGAGGCGCTCGTATTCGAGCGGCCGTTCGTGCTTCAGTTCATGGAGGCTCATCGTCCCGGTGAAGATGACGGTGTCCATGGGGAACTTCTCCGGCCTCATGTGCGTGTTGAAATAATGGATCGTGAAAATGAAGCCGGCGGCAAGGAGTGCTTCATCGCTGTGGATGACGGTAGCGATGTTGAAAGCCCACCCGGGGAGGAACTTGCTGAAAAAAACGGGGAACCAGAGGAACAGTCCTGACACCCCGATCATGCCCACACCCCAGAAGACAGCCCAGTAGTCGAACTTTTCCCAGTAGGTCCACTGGTCATGCCTGGGCCGGGGACCCAAGCCCAGGAACCATTTGAAATTGTTGTAGATGTCCTCGGCGTCCTTGATCCAGGGAACCATCGATTCGGGACCGAGGGGGTTGAATTTCAATTTTCTCACAATGACGATGTTGTGGATGACATAGAGGATGTGGGCCGCGAAGTACCCAAAGGTAATGACGGCGCATATCCGGTGAATGAGCGCAGCTCCCTGATAGCCGCCGAGGAACTTCGTGAGCCAGATTGCCCAAGGGGCCTGCGCATACTTTATCGGCATGCCCGACGCGACGAGGCCGATGAAACTCACGGCCATGGCGACGTGGAGTATCCGGTGATAGGAGTTGAACCGCCTGATCTCGGACATGTTATTCGCCCCCTTTCTTTTCCATCCGCTCTTTCAGCGCACGGTATGCCCAGAGGAAGGTATGGGTGAGGAAGAATGCGAACACGCTGATCAGGAGCACGGTCATGAACATGAAGGTATAGTACAGAACAGGATATTTCGCCCGGTTGCTCTCCTCGGCATGTGCATAGTATTTGGTAAAATTCGCCGTCGCGCCCGGGTGGCAAGCCTGGCACGTCGCCACGATGTTCTTCGGGGAGAGCCTGGATTCCGGGTCGGATGGCGGCAGAATGCCATGCGCGCCGTGGCAGTCCGAGCATTTGGCGATGGAGGTCGTGTAGCCGAGCCGCGTCACTTTGCCGTGGTACGTCTTGTGGTAGGTGTTCAGCTCTTCGGCGTGGCAATTTCCGCACTGCTTGATCAGTGCGAGCTTCCATTCGGCCTCGTTCGTCCTCGGGATGCGGTGCTCGGCATGGCAGTCGAAACAGGTGGGGACCGCAGGGTTCTTATTGTCCAGGAATTCTTTCCCATGGATGCTCTTGCTGTAGGCTTCAAACTCCGCGGGATGGCACTTGGAACAGACCGAGGGTATGTTCTCTCTCCGCGTTTCCGAACGGGCATCCGTCGAACGGAAGATGTAGTGCGACCCGTGGCACGTCTGGCAGTTGGGCGCCGCGGTGTTCCCCGCCACGAGAGCCTGGCCGTGTACGCTCAGTTTGTATTCGAGCGCTTTTTCAGTCGGAGCTCCCTCTCTGCCGAGGAAATGACAGCTTCCACAATTTACCTTCAGGACCTTGCCGTGCGGGTACGCCGACATTCCCACATGGCATTTCGTGCAGTCCAGCCCACCGTGCACGGACTGTTCGAAGGACTTCTTGTCGATGTATCCCTGCATGCCTTTCTGTACATGACAGGAGTAACAATCGTCCTTTGCAACAGCGACAGCAGTGAAAGCGAGACTGAACATCAGGGAACTGAACATGAGCACTGCAAGGCGGGTGCATTTCATGGTTTTAATATAGCAAAGAATTGCTTCCTGTCAAGGTAAGAACAGAAAAACCCATCCAGATTTTTTCGTTGTGCAGGATTCGAAAATGTGCGTTGGCTGGGGAACGGAATGCTTCGGGCCCTTGAAAATCGGGGAATGCCATCCAGGGACTGACCCGTCTCGGGTGAACCGTCAGAAGAACAACCGATTGCAAACATTGGCCTGAGCGTCCCTTTCTTCGCTTCTATTTCAATATAATAAGGCTCGCATGGCGCTGGACAGGTCGTAAAGAACGGATCATTCGGACGACGCGTTATCTCAGAAAAACAATACAATATATAATATACTGTTTGGCCCCGGTCACGAGGGAAAGGATTGAACACTGAGCGGATGATGTCGGCCGCGGGGGAAGTCCGCGGATCTCCTGGCGTTTCAGGGGATGCCGGCCTTCATCGGGAGCCGTTTGCGAAATCAATTGTTCCTGAACGGCATCGGTCATCCTGCAGTCAGTCTGCACGGTTCAAGTTTTCATCATCCGGTATACCTCCTGGTATTGCCTCTCCAGGTCCTCCCAATGAAACAGCGACTCATTGCTGCTCTGCCATGCGTCATAATCCTCCCTGAGGTCCGGATCATTGATGAGCCTTCCCGTCCGGAGTTCTTCCAGGAAGAGTGCGGTGGTTTTCTTGTGCTTCTGTTCAAGCAGCTGCAGGGTTTTCTTGATTTGCTGTATGGTGCTCCTGCATACGGCCAGCTCCCGGGACAGGGAGATTTCGTATTCATCGGTATGCATCGCTTGCTCCTCCCGCAGGCACGGTAGTACAGTGAGATGAAAAAAACAAGCATAAAACAATATACTTGACAGAATTGGTCAAGTTTGTTATTGTTCAAGTGGGGCGGGGGATGAAAAACACCCGATGCCCCGTCAAAGAGCGGTGAATGCCGGCATGAAACTGTCCACCAAAGGCAAGTACGGAGTTCGGGCCGTGTACGAGATAGCCCGCCAGTACGGTAAGGGGCCGCTCACGATCAAGGAGATTGCCGACCGGCAGGGCATTTCGTTCTCGTATCTCGAGCAGATCCTTCATAAGCTGGGCAAGGCAGGGTTGATCGAGAGCGTCCGCGGGCCGGCTGGAGGATATCTTCTGGCAAGGAAGCCCGGGGACCTTACGATCGGAGATATTGTTCGCGCGCTGGAGGGACCCATTGCCTTGACGCATTGTCTTGAGCCGGGTGAGGCGGCTGAGTGCTACCAGGAGGAAGACTGTGTTGCGCGCCTGGTCTGGACCAAGGTCGGAGCCAAGATAGAGGAGGCTTTGGACAGCATCAGTTTCGAGGACCTGCTCCATCAGCAGGCGCGGCATAAGGAATCGGCAGGAAAGCCGAGAAAGAAACTGGTCGCGGCAGGGAAGGGGGTCTGTTGACATGAGAAAAGTGTATCTCGATCACGCCGCAACAACACCGGTCCATCCCCGGGTGCTCGAAGCGATGCTTCCCTATTTCTCCGGAAAATTCGGAAATCCGTCGAACCTGCATGACATCGGCAGGGAGGCGAAGAACGCAATCGACGAGGCAAGGGCCAAGACGGCGGCTCTCATCAAGGCCCGCGGGGAAGAGATCTATTTTACGGCAAGCGGTTCCGAATCGAACAATTTCGCCCTGAAGGGTCTCGCGCAGGCGAACAGCCAGAAGGGCAAGCACATCATCGTCTCGCAGATCGAGCATTTTTCCATTCTCCACCCCGCCAAGACGCTCGAAAAGGCAGGCTTTACTTTCACCGCGCTCCCCACCGATGCGACCGGCCTGGTGGACCCCGCTGACGTCGCCAGGGCGATCACCCGGGAGACGATCCTTGTTTCGGTCATGCACTCGAATAACGAGATCGGGACCATCCAGCACATCGAGGAGATCGGCAGGATCACGAGGGAACGGAATGTCCTCTTCCATACCGACGCCGTTGCTTCCGTGGGCTGGGTTCCCGTCGATGTGAACACGCTCGGCGTCGACGCGCTCTCGCTCTCCGGCCATCAGTTCTACGGACCCAAGGGTGCTGCGGCGCTCTTCGTGAGGAAGGGCGTCCGGATCAAGCCGCAGATCGAGGGCGGCGTTCAGGAGGACGGCAGGCGTGCGGGCACCGAGAACGTTCCTGCCATCGTCGGACTGGGAAAGGCCGCGGAACTGGCGGTTTCAGAGATTCCGGCCAGAATGGCCTATCTCACGGCGCTCAGGGACCGGCTGCAGAAAGGTCTGCAGGACAGGATCGATCATGTGGTTGTCAACGGTCACCCCACCCGCAGGCTGCCTCATAATCTGAATGTGTCTATGTGGTTTGTGGAGGGGGAATCCATGCTTCTCTTCCTGAACATGGACGGGATCTCGGTTTCGAGCGGTTCAGCCTGTACGTCGCGCTCGCTGAAATCATCGCATGTGCTGACGTGTATCGGGACGGATGCCGCGGTGGCGAACGGAACCTTGCTCATGACGCTCGGGATGGGCAATACCCAGGAAGACATTGACTATGTCATTGAGAAGCTTCCTCCGATTGTCAAACGGCTGCGGGAGATGTCGCCGCTCTATGAAGATATGATAAAAAAAGAACAACAGGCTCGCTGAGGAGGACCCTATGGAACAGTACAGCTCAAAAGTGATGGAACATTTCGCCCAGCCCCACAATGTCGGTGAGATCGAGAACGCCGACGGGGTGGGAACCGTGGGCAATCCGGTATGCGGCGACGTCATGCGCCTCTACATCAAGGTCGAGAACAACGTGATTACGGACGCAAAGTTCAAGACTTTCGGGTGCGGAGCGGCGATTGCCACCAGCAGCATGGTGACCGACCTCGTCAGGGGCAAGACGATCGATGAGGCGCTCAAAATATCGAATGCGGCGGTGGCAGAAGCGCTGGGGGGGCTGCCCAAGGTGAAAATGCATTGCTCCGTGTTGGCCGAAGAGGCGCTCAAATCAGCCCTCGACGACTATTACAAGAAAAAGGGAGTTCCCTCACCCGTCAGGATGCCCGCCGAAAGCGGGCACGAGCATGAAATGGAGTAGGCTGGCTGACGAACCCGGCATATCCTGGAAAGGCATTCCGAGGAGGAGCGCTTTATGGACGTGAATGACATCAAGCCGGATGCAGTGCTTGACTGCGTTGGTCTGGCCTGTCCGATGCCGATCTTGAAGACATCGAACAAGATCAAGGAGTTGAAGTCAGGACAGGTGCTTGAGGTTCAGGCCGATGATGACGGCATTGAGAAGGATATGCCTGCGTGGTGCAAAATGACGGGACATGAATACCTGGGCCTGACGAAACAGGCCGGTGAATACCATGTCTTTGTAAGGAAAAAATAGTCAGCACTCCCAGCGGGCAGTTCCCCTGTAGACGGGTCCGACGCCGGATGATTTGCATCGTCGGTTCTGATGTGGATCGTTTGCACGGGGCTCAGGATTCCCTCTGGGTCCAATACCCCTCGCTGAGAGGGGAGGATCAATACATCGTCACGCCATACTGTTTTGCCTGCTCCGAAGGCCGGCGCAGAAAAAAGCCGACCGTGTCCAAGATTCCCTGCTCCAAGGCCTGAGGTCCCTTCACGCTGATCCCCGCCTTCGTCCTGCCTGTGGTCTTGCACCGCTCCGAAGACCTGCAGGCATATAAGAACTATGTGGTTGAGGGCACGTTCCTGTCCTTGGCGGCTTCTATCACGAGGTGCTCGTCAAGGTAAGCGGCGGCAAGATGGAGTGCTTCATACATCAGGCAGGCCTCAGTGACCAAAACCATGGTGTAAGCCGTTGGCCTCCTTATGATGCTGACTGTTCTGGGTGTACGGGTCACGCAGATCGTCACCGCGTTCCGCGTTTGACAATGGCGGGGGTATCGTTTATTATCTAAGACACCCAAGGAGGGGAGTCTGAATGCAGACAGTAACATCGCTGAAAGAGGGGGACTGGGTCGAGGAGACATACCTCGTTACCGCCAAGCAGGTGTCGACCGCAAAGAACGGGGTCACCTACCTTTCCCTGAAGCTTGCCGACAAGACCGGTGAAATCGACGGAAAGCTGTGGGACAACGCCGATGCGGTTGCCGGGAAGTTCGAACGCGAGGACTTCGTCCGTGTCAAGGGGATCGCAGCCAATTACCAGGGCGCCATGCAGATCAAATTGAAGACACTGGAGAAGGTCGACGATTCACGGGTGGATCTCGTCAACTTTCTGCAGACCACGCCCCGGGACATTGAAGAAATGGTCAAGGACCTGCGGGACGCCGTAGCCGGGGTCGGCAACGGGTACCTCAAACAGCTGTTGCAGTCATTCCTGGATGACAGGGCATTTCTGGACGCGTTCAAGCGGACGCCGGCCGCGAAGACGCTCCACCACAATTATATTGGCGGTCTTCTCGAACACGTCGTCGAGCTGGTGGCGCTGACGCGCGATGTGGCCCGGCATTTCCCGTCGACGGATAAAGATCTGTTGACGGCTGGCGCTTTTCTGCACGATATCGGCAAGGTGCATGAGCTCTCGGTCAGGAAGTCGATCGAATATACAACGGCGGGAAAGCTGCTGGGACACATCTCGCTGGGCTATGAAATGGTCACGGATCGGATGCGGTCCATCCCGGGCTTCCCCGAAGAGCTGTCGATGCTGGTCAAGCATATGATGCTCTCGCACCATGGCGAGTATGAGTTCGGATCGCCGAAGAGGCCTAAAATCCAGGAGGCAATCATCATCAATTATCTTGATGACCTTTCGGCCAAGATCAATAATTTCCAGGCGACGCTGCAGAGAGAAAAAATTGCGGGGGGCGAATGGTCGAGCTTCAGCAAAATGCACGACCGGTATCTCTACCGCCCCGCGTCCTACCCCGGGGGCGAGAGAGCCTTTCCCGCGGAGCCCGACGGGCCAGCAGAAGGAAAAGGCAAGAAGAAATCGCCGGCATGCGGACACGCCGACCAATCAGGCAAGCTTCCGCTTGATCTGTGAGGAACGAGAGGCCGCATTGAGCCGTGCCTCACGTAAGGACATCGGTTGAAGTTCGTCGTTGCCATATTTTTTTAAATTATCAATGCCGATCGTGCAATTTTCAGAGGTGAGGATGTTCGGTGTATTTAAAAGCCTGAGCGACGGGCTGGTAAAAACAAGAAAAAATATTTCCGAGAAGGTCGGTTCTCTGGTTCTGGGCGAGAAGATCGACGACCGCGTTCTCGATGAACTGGAGGAAGCCCTCGTTGCTTCCGATATTGGTATGGAGACGGCCTCCGAGGTTCTGCTGGACCTCAAAGAGCGCTTCAGGCGAAAGGAGCTGTCCACTCCCGGTGAAATCAGGCAGCGCCTCAAGCAGGTCCTCTACGACATCGCGAGCGCCCGGTCAGCTCAATTGTTATTGACCGCTTTTCCCTCCGTTATCCTCGTTGTGGGTGTTAACGGCGCAGGCAAGACGACGACGATCGGCAAGCTGGCTTACCGGCTCCGCGCCGAGGGGAAAAAAGTTATGCTGGCGGCCGGCGATACCTTCCGGGCAGCGGCGTCGGAACAGCTTTCTATCTGGGGTGAGCGTGCGGGAATTCCCGTGATCAAGCACCAGGAAGGGGCCGACCCGGCGGCTGTTGTTTTCGATGCAGTGACGGCGGCCAAGGCGCGGGCGATCGATGTCCTCATTGTCGACACGGCGGGCAGGCTTCATACAAAGTCGAACCTGATGGAGGAGTTGAAAAAAGTCAAGCGTGTGCTGGCGCGGGAACTGCCCGGCGCACCCCATGAAACGCTGCTGGTCCTTGACGCAACTACAGGCCAGAACTCTCTCGTGCAGGCGAGGATGTTTCATGAGGCTGTCGGCGTCACCGGTATCGTTCTGACGAAACTCGACGGGACCTCCCGGGGCGGCATTGTATTTGCCATCGACAAGGAACTGCCCATGTCAGTCAAGTTTATCGGCATCGGGGAAGCCATCGAGGACCTCAGGGAGTTCGACCCGAGGGACTTCGTCGACGCGCTGCTCTAGGAGATGTCATCAAGGCAGGTAGAGGCACCATATCTCCAGACGCCTGAAAAAAAGCCTCCCTGCCGGTTCGGTTTAATCGCAGGGTTTTCATGTTTGGATGTTGCCTGGGATTTCCAATGTTGGATTTGGAATTTTGTTTAAGAAGGTGCCCCCATGGAGAGCGTTCAGGTTGAAATCTTCGGACAAATATATACGATCAAGGGCAAAGATGACGCCGGTTATATCAAACATCTGGCCGACTTTGTCGATACCAAGATGAAGGAAGTCCGACAGGGGACCGGGACATCGGACCCCCACCGTGTCGCAATCCTGACCGCCCTTACGATCAGTGACGAGCTCTACCGCATTCGTGAAGAACACAGCGCGCTCCGGCAGTCCGCGGAAAGAAGGCTTCAGAGCCTGCTTGATCTGACAAGCCAGGGTGAAGATCGCAGGGCGCGTCCCCAGAGAGCAGCAGAGCCATCATCGTAACGTGTCTGCATCAGGAACATATCGAAAGCACAAATCAGTTAATTCCAGGGCCGCACAGCGGTCTTTTTCTCCTTGCCATTTTTGGCTGATTCTGGTATATAGTACCTAAAAGAGAAACAGCTGATCCCCTGCTTTGTGCGTGATCGATATAACTTGTTCCTCGTGAAAAAAAATTAACGGGAGCTGTTCCGAGGAAAGGGTGTGCATGCCCAGGCAAGACTGGGAAGCCTAAACTTTCCCATACGGCGCCCACCTGGTTACGACCAGGAATCAAGTTTATCTACACGGCGGAGCGGGGGATTCTTTATAGTCATGGTCGTATCTTTAGATTAGGAACGTTTCCAGCGCGCACCCGGAAGGAGCGGCAAGTAGGGAAGGCTCCGGCGCTTGAGATAGTGCAATACGATAAGTAAGCGGACAAGGCTGAGCACCGGCGATTCATTTTTAATCGTGCACTGGTGAACCCTCTCGGTTCCGCAGGAAGATTGTTTAGACGGCAGTAACAATGCAGAAAATGGGAATATTTCGTCCTAGATATATTGATTGCAAGGGAATGTCCTTGATGCTTTTTCCCGGCGCCTTCAGGCGGGTGGAGCGAGGTCCGCTTTCGCCGGCATCAAGGCCTTGGTTTCCCTTGAACTATTCCCAGTAGCGCCCGGCCGTCCACAGTCTCGCTATTCACTATCCATTCGTTCAACGCCTGCCTTCCTGAAGCACCACGTTGGCCCTCAAACCTATCAAGAAAAACGTCCGTCCGGAAATGATGCCGGAACCCGCTAGTCAGCCGCTGGCTTGGCGAATGAGGCCTCGCGACCTTTCGGAGTTCATAGGACAGCGGCATGTGCTCGGGGAAGGGAAACTGTTACGGCGCGCAATTGAGGCCGACCGGCTGATGTCACTAATCCTGTACGGGCCTCCCGGGACGGGCAAGACAGCGCTTGCGCACCTCATCGCAGAGAGGAGCCGCGCCCATTTCGTTTCCCTGAACGCGGTTACCGCAGGTGTCGGCGATATTCGGCGCGTATCGCAGGAGTCTGTTGCCGAGCGCAGCCAGAGCGGTAAAAGGACAATCCTGTTCATAGACGAGATCCACCGCTTTACCCGCGTTCAGCAGGACGCTCTTCTGCCGGACGTGGAGCAGGGAACAATCACGCTTATCGGGGCGTCCACGTCGAACCCCTTCTTCGCCATCATTCCTGCCCTGTCATCGCGGTCACAGATCTTCGAATTCAAGCCGCTGGAGCCCTCGGACATCAGAACGCTGCTTCTGCGCGCGGTCGACGACAGGGAGAGAGGGCTCGGGAATCTGCAGGTCGAGATCGCTCCCGAGGCACTCGATTTCATTGTCGCCAGATCGAACGGTGACGCCCGGCGAGCGTTGAACGCGCTGGAGCTCGGCGTTCTTTCGACCCGTCCGCGTCCCGACGGCTCTATCCTGTATGATCTCCCCGCTGCGGAGGAGTCTATACAGAAAAAGGCGCTCGTCTATGACGAGGACGAGCATTACGACACCATATCGGCGTTCATCAAGAGCATGCGGGGGAGCGATCCCGACGCCGCGGTCTACTGGATGGCAAAGATGATCTATGCCGGGGAAGACCCGCTTTTCATCGCCCGTCGGATCGTGGTCGCCGCAAGTGAGGACGTGGGAAACGCCGATCCCCGCGCCATCATGGTGGCGACCGCTGCATACCAGGCCGTGGAGCGCATCGGTATGCCCGAGGGTGCGCTGCCCCTGGCGCAGGCGGCCGTGTATGTTGCCGCCGCCCCCAAGAGCAACGCGTCCTATCTCGCCGTAAAAGGAGCGCTGAAGGATATCGAGGAGGGAGCGCTGTTGCCCGTACCCGATTATTTGAAGGACGCCAGTTACAAAGGGGCCGAGCGGATGGGCAGGGGCAGAGGGTACAAGTATCCGCATGATTATCCGGGACACTATACGGTCCAGGACTACCTCCCGCAGAGGCGGGAATACTACCGGCCCACGGAGCAGGGCGACGAAAAACGCATCAAGGAACGCCTTGCCGGGCTGAAGAAGAGACACCAGGAGGAAAGACAATGATCGAATATGTTGCAGTATTGATAGCCGGGTTGGCCGGCGGTTTCGGTCTTGGACTGCTGATCAAGGGAAAAGTGGCGGCAGGCAAGATCAGGGACGCGGAGGAGGAGTCGGCGCGTATCGTGGCGACCGCCGAGCGGGAAGCGGAGAACAAACGCAAGGAAGCCGTCCTCGAGGTGAAAGACAAGCTCTACCAGGCCCGCGCCGAGTTCGAAAAGGAAAACCGGGAGAAAAGGCAGGAACTGCAGAACCAGGAGCGCAGGCTGGAGCAAAAGGAAGAGAACCTCGAAAAGAAAGTCGACCTGATCGAGAAGAGGGAGGCCGAGGCTGTCCGGCGCGAGCGCGAGCTGTCGGGGCGCGAAAAGATCGCGGCCGAGAAGGAGGATCGGTTCGAGAAAGGGCTTCGCGAGCAGCGGCAGATGCTTGAAAAAATCGCAAGCATGACCGCCGAGGAGGCGAAGCGCCAGCTCATGATCTCCATGGAGGACGAGGCCAAGTTCGAGGCCGCCAAGTCCATCAAGCGCATCGAGGACGAGGCCAAGGAAGAGGCGGACAAGAAGGCGAAGAATATCATCAGCCTGGCCATCCAGAGGTATGCGAGCGATTATGTGGCAGAGGCGACCGTGTCCGTGGTGAACCTGCCGAACGACGAGATGAAGGGCAGGATCATCGGGCGGGAGGGCAGGAACATCCGCGCCCTCGAGGCGGCAACCGGGATCGACCTCATCATCGACGACACTCCCGAGGCCGTCATCCTGTCCTGCTATGACCCCCTTCGCCGGGAGATCGCACGGCTCACGATAGAGCGATTGATGCAGGACGGCAGGATCCACCCGGCCCGGATCGAGGAGATCGCCGAAAAGGTCCGGAAGGAGCTCGACATCGCCATGAAGGACGAGGGCGAGAAGGCGGCCTTCGACCTCGGCATCCACAATTTGCACCCCGAGATCATCAAGCTCATCGGCAGGCTCAAGTATCGCACGAGCTACGGCCAGAACGTGCTCATGCATTCACGGGAAGTCGCGTACTTCGCCGGTATCATGGCCGCCGAATGCGGTGTCGACCAGAAACTGGCGCGGCGCGCAGGACTGCTCCATGACCTGGGCAAGTCCATCGACCACGAAGTTGAGGGAACCCACCCCCAGATCGGCGGCGACCTTGCCAAGAAGTACGGTGAGTCCGCCAAGGTGATCAATTCTATTTTGACCCATCATGGCGACGGCGAGCCGAGCACGGTGGAGGCGGTTCTCGTCGCGGCAGCGGATGCTCTGTCTGCGGGCAGGCCGGGCGTGCGGCGCGAGACGCTCGAAAGCTATCTCAAGCGGCTCGAACAGCTCGAGTCCGCAGCGAATTCGTTCAAGGGAGTCGAGAAATCCTATGCCATCCAGGCTGGCCGCGAGATCCGCATCATCGTGAAGCCGGAAGACCTGTCGGATGCGCATTCGGCGCAGCTTTCCCGGGACATCGCCAAGAAGATCGAACAAGAACTGTCCTATCCCGGCCAGATCAAAGTGACCGTGGTCCGCGAGAGCAGGTACGTAGAGTACGCGAAGTAGGAACGGGACAAGCTGGAAAACAGGAGCCGCAATCCAGAAGGGGAAGTCTGTTCTCCCGGATCCTGTCACCTGGCTCGGACTTCTGGAGGTTCATTGAAGGTTTTGTTCATCGGAGACATCGTCGGCGAGCCGGGCAGGAAGATGCTGCGGGCCCAGATGGCCCGCCTCACTGAAACCTATGCGCCCGATCTGGTGATCGCGAACGGAGAGAACTCCGCAGGCGGGTTCGGGATCACATCGGAGATCGCCGAGGAGCTCTTCTCGCTCGGGGTTCACGCGTTGACCTCCGGCAACCACGTCTGGGACAAAAAGGAGATCGAACCCTATCTGGCGAAGCAGGACAGGCTCATCAGGCCTGCTAATTACCCCGAAGGGAACCCGGGCTACGGCAGTGTGGTCATATCAACCAGCGCGGGCAAGGCAGCCGTCCTGAATCTGGAAGGAAGGGTCTTCATGTCCAGCCTCCGGGACCCCTTCCGGGTGGCCGAGCAGGAGATCGAGAAACTGAAGCAGGAAACAGCCGTTGTCATCATCGATTTTCACGCAGAGGCCACTTCGGAAAAGATCGCGCTTGCCTGGCACCTCGACGGCAAGGCGACTGCCGTGATCGGCACGCATACGCACGTACAGACTGCAGACGAACGGATCCTTCCGGGCGGAACGGCCTTCATTACGGACGCAGGAATGACCGGACCGACCGATTCGGTCATCGGGGTGAAGAAGGAGCAGGCGATCGCACGGTTCCTGTACCAGACGCCTCACCGCTTTGAACTCGCGAAAGGACCCGTTCATCTCAACGCCGTGTACCTTGATGTCGACGCAGCGAGCGGGATCGCGAACAGCATAGAAAGAGTGCAGCTCAAGTAAATGCCCGGGGAATGCTGAGGCAGGAGCCTCCCTCCACAGTCAGATACCGGAAACGCATGCAAAGCCATATTCTCACTGTCACGCAGTTCACCGCGCAGGTCAAGACCCTTCTGGAAGGAGCCTTTCCCGATGTCTGGGTGGAAGGCGAGATTTCCAATCTCTCGACGCCCCAGTCGGGACATTCCTACTTCACTCTGAAGGACGAACTGAGCCAGGTCCGGGCCGTGTTATTCCGCTCCTCTCAGCGTTTTCTCAAGTTCACGCTCCAGCATGGTATGCAGGTGATCTGCCGCGGCAGGGTCGGCCTCTATGAGCCGCGCGGTGAGTATCAGATCATTCTGGAATATGTCGAGCCCAGGGGTGCGGGTGCGCTGCAACTGGCTTTTGAACAGCTGAAGGCGAGGCTGGAGCAGGAGGGGCTCTTCGACCTGGAGCGCAAGAAGCCGCTGCCCCTCCTCCCGCGCCGGGTCGGCGTCATCACCTCACCGACCGGTGCAGCCATCCATGACATGCTCCGCGTCATCAGGCGAAGGCATCCCCGCATGCACATTCTGATTTACCCTGTCCCGGTGCAGGGGCCCGATGCCGCTCCGGCCATCATCGAAGCGATCGGGTATTTCAACAAGGAGCACAGAGTGGACGTTATGATCGTCGGTCGCGGCGGCGGTTCGCTCGAGGATCTGTGGGCGTTCAACGAAGAGCAGGTGGCCCGGGCGATCTTTTCGTCGAAGATACCGGTGATATCTGCGGTTGGTCATGAGACGGACTATACCATCGCGGATTTCGTGGCGGATCTCAGGGCACCGACGCCGTCGGCGGCAGCGGAGATGGTCGTCCGGAGCGAGGAACGACTTCGCGAACTCGTCGCGTCGCTCGATGCCGGACTGACGAGAAGCATACGGAACAAAATGGAGCGTTCTCGCACTGCCCTGCACGGGTCCGCCAGGATGCTCACGGATCCCCGGAGGTTCCTGGAACGCCAGTCGCTCCGGATCGATGAACTCACCGGTCGACTCGTCACCGGTTTGCGTCACACCGCCCGAAGGGACCGCGCGCTGCTGAACTCGCTGACCGCCAGCCTCACTCACTTGAACCCGCTCGGCATCCTGTCCCGCGGCTACAGCATCACCAGAAAGCATCCTGCCGGTGCCGTCATCAAGAGCGCAGCCGATGTGGCGCGGGGTGATGTCATCAGCACGGTCCTGCATCGGGGAGGGATCCTGTCTCGCGTCGAGCAGGCGGAACCCGGCGTGGAACAATAATCGTAATCGCATAGGCCCGGGTCTTCCGGGTCCATGGTGTTTTTTGACACGCCGTCCCCATTGTGGTATTCTTAACAAATGCAAAAAGAAGCAAAACCCGCTGAATCTGCCCTCTCCCTTGAGATCCAGGATGTAATGAAGAACCTGATCTCCGCGATCAGGACCGTCAAGATTTATCCCCCCAATAATCCCATTTATACTCAGTCCCTGAAAAAAGCCTTTGAAACTCTGTCCCAAGCCCTCGAAACGGACGAGGAATACCATGTAGGGATCCAGAAGACCTATTTCCTTTACCTGCAGACACCGGTCGGGAAAGATGCCCAGGTCAACAGGTCCATCGCTCAGGACCTGTTCGGCAAGGGTGTCCGCGAGATCATCTTCAGTGCCGGCCTCGAAGAGCCGGAGTTTCTCGAACTCCTGAGAACCCTGGCACTGTCGCTCGAAGAACTCGCCATGAAAAGCGGAATTTCCACGATCCTGTGGGAAAAAGGCGTGACCCATATCAAGGTGACCGAGGCCGGCCTTGATGAGGTGATCACCACGAAGACGGAGGGAGGCTGGGAGACGACGCCCGACCCCGCCGCCCAGGAGGAGCAGCAGGCGAAGCAGAAGAAGACCGATTTTACGGCCAAGACGCTGGTGCTGGGGGACCTGAAAACCGATCCCGAGGGCTTCGGGGTTGGTATGATCGAGTTCGCCATGCGTACCAAGGCTGCCTACGAGAGTGTGGAAGACCGGCTGTTCACGCTGTACCAGCAGGCGGGGAAGAAGATCCAGAAGGACCACGCCCACGAGAGCGAAGCGCTGTTCGAAGGCCTTGCCAAGTCCGCCCTCGCCCTTGAATCTCCGCACCGCGATTCGCTCATCGGGGGAAAGCTGTATGGCGATCTGGACGCCGAGATTGCGGCGGACACCTCCGATGATCAGTTCGCTCCCACGCCCATGCACGAGGTCTGGACCGGCCGGTATTCGAACGCATGGACGATTCAGCAGGTCGCGGTTCTCCTGAAGAGGGCTGCGGCAAAAAAGATCGTGCCCGCTTCGCCGCCTGCGAAGCCGGACGAACTGACGGCCGCGCCGCTCGGCAGGGACCTGATCGAGCTTGTCCAGGGCCTCATGAACGAGACGCCCGAAGAAGTGGAAGCGCTCAGGCTCGTGAGCAGCGCCGGCATGGAGTCCGACATCATCGAGGCGGCGATTCGAACCCTGATCCCGCTGCTGACGCTGGTGAAAAACCCCTTCCGGGAGGGCCCGGCGGAAAAGGAGAAAAGCCTCTTTTCCGGCGTGATCAAGCAGTTGGAGGACATCCTGAGCTACCTGCTGAAGAACAATCAATATGATCTGGCGACAACCATCATCAAGGCGCTCCGCTCGCCGGTGGCCCCCGAATTCCAGCCCCGCATGGCCGAGGCGCTGAAGAAAACGGCGACGAAGCCGATCATCAAGTCCACGATCACCGACATGAAAAGGCACGTCAAGAGTTCTGCCGAATACCAGGCCGCTTATTCCTACCTGGCGAGCCTTGATCAGAAGGCGATCGAGGCCCTTCTGGAGCTGCTGGCCGAGGAGAATGACCGTGAAATGAGGATATTCCTGCTGGACCTCATGAAAGAGTTCGGCAGGAATCAGATCCCTCTGCTTGGAGAGCATCTTTCGGATGAGCGCTGGTACGTGGTCCGGAACATCGTCAGCATTCTCGGCGAGAGCAAACTGGAACAGGCCGTTGTTATGCTCCGGAAAGCAGCCGACAACCGGAACGCTCAGGTGCGGCAGGAAGTGATCAAAGCGCTGCTGTCCATCGGGGGGAAGCGGGCGGGAGCCCTGCTCGCAAAATTCCTGAAGGACCCCGATCCCTCGATCCAGCTCATGGCTGTCCGCACCTTTTCGGACATCCCCGGCATCGGTGAGGAGGAGGCGAAGCCCCTCATCGAGTTCCTCGTGGGCCGGCCGCTGAACCCGAAGGAGCACGAGATGACGCTGGCGGCCATCAAGAGCCTCGGCAAGACCGGCGGACGGGATGCAGCGGTATTCCTCGAGACCTACAACCGTATCCGCTGGTGGAAGTCGCGCAGGCTCCAGACCGAACTCAGGGATGCCGCGGCGCGTTCCCTTGAGGAGATTACGAGGAGACACAGCAGTGGCCGATGAGAAAAGCGATAGCCGCGGCGAGGCGAGACAGGCCTTTTTCGCGAAGCAGCAGCTGATCGATTCCTGCCGGGCGGCGTTCCAGCTCATGTCGGCCGTGCTGAAGAACGTGACGCTCTACCCGGAATCGCACCCGATCATGCTGACGGGCGCTGAAAAGCTGCTGAACAAGATCGCCGAACTGCTCGTGGGCCGGAAAGAAGCGGCCTTTTACCTGGTGGGCGGCGAACTGTTCTTCGAAAAGACCTCGATCCCGGTGGACCAGAGCCTCACGCTGGCCCTGGAGCAGTTCACGAACCGGGACCTCGGCGGCATCGTTTTCAAACCGGGCCTCACCGCAGATGACCTCCTCCGGTTCGGCAGCGTGATGAGCAAGGAGGCATCCTACTTTACGGGCGCGGCGGACCCCAATACCGTGCTCGCGCAGGAGGAGATCAGGCATATCGAGCTGCACCGCGTCCTGCTGGTGGACAAGGATGCGGGAGGAGCGATCAAGGCGGGAAAGCGGAGGGCATCGGAGATATTCAGGGAAACAGTCGAGACCATGAAGGAGCTGGTGACGGCCGTGCAGACGGATAAGGCGTCCAATGTCCGTAAAATGAATTCCATTGTCCAGACCATGGTCGACAATGTTCTCGAGAACCGGGATGCCTACCTCGGACTCACCAATCTCAAAATGTATGACGAATACACCTTCGCCCACTCCGTGAACGTCTCGATCCTTGCCGTCTCCCTGGGCACGTTTCTGTCTTTCCAGAAGGCCCAGATCGCCGCGCTGGGGCTGGCGGGGCTCATGCACGACATCGGGAAGGTGAACGTCGCTCACGGGATCATCAACAAGCCGGACAGGCTTTCCAACGAAGAGTTCGACCAGGTCAAACGGCACCCTGTTGAAGGAGGGCTGATCCTCGCGGGCACGCCCGGCGTTTCCAAGCTGGCCATGGTCGCCGCCTTCGAACACCACCAGCACGGCGGCGACCGGGGATACCCCCGGCTGGACGGGGAGCGTCACCAGCATCCCTTTTCACAGATCGTTTCGCTGGTAGACGCTTACGAGGCCATCACCGCGTCCCGTGTCTATTACAGCGCGCAAACGCCGCCGGACCAGGCGGTCCGGATACTGCTGAAGAAGCGCGGGTCTCCCTTCAACGCTGTGCTGGTGAACGCCTTTGTCAGAATGATCGGCATATTCCCGATCGGCACCGTTGCCAGGATGGATACGGGAGAAACGGGCGTCGTTGTGCACCAAACGGGCGACCTCATGCGGCCCCGGGTGCTGCTCCTGACCAGGTTCGACGGATCGGAAAAAAGCGAACAGCCGGTCAGCCTTCTCGAGACCGCCGGCGGTCGGTTTAAGCGCTCGATCGTTGGAACCGTCTATCCGGCGGGACTCGATGTGAAGCAATATCTGGACTGATCTCATCCGCATCCCGCACACCTCCTTCCGGAAATTTACAAACTCTCTTCAGAACCCCTCTGGCCGCTTCGAGATAGCAGGGATGCTCCACCCCGCGGGCCGTGATACAATAAAGCTATGATGGATTGAAAAGGACCTCCTATGCCTGCTTCGCCCCTATCCGTCTTCCATCCTCTCGTTGAACAATGGTTCCGGGAAAACTTCGGTGCGCCGACCGATATCCAGGCGAAGGCATGGCCCGAGATCATCCGGGGGAGGAACGTTCTCGTGACCGCGCCGACGGGATCAGGGAAAACGCTGGCGGCCTTCCTCTGGAGCTTCCATCAACTGATCACGGGGGCATGGCCCGGCGGAAAAGTCCGGCTGCTCTACGTATCTCCGCTCAAGGCACTGAATAACGATGTACAGCGAAACGTGCTCGGGCCGCTTGCAGATCTGAAGCAGGTCTTTGAGCGGGCAGGCGCGCCCTTTCCCGGAATTGCGGTGCTCACAAGGAGCGGTGACACGCCCGGAACGGAACGGCGCAGAATG
>DATIZR010000004.1 GCA_035516965.1 Nitrospirota bacterium | reverse complement strand
CGTGCTGTCGGTGTAGCGCTGGTCCGGAAACCGGGACCATAGAAGCATTGACTCGTCGCCATCTCTGATCGTGTGATGATCGCTGGTCTGGCCGTAGTAGTAAAACCGGATGTTCATTTGCTTCAATTCCCCACGGCCGGTGAGCTGCGATGGACCGATGTCCTTCGGCAGCCCAAGGCCGAGACGCTCGGATATGAAATATTCGGTCTCGCTCGGCACAGCGGCGCGGCTGCATCCGCTTTCCAGAACAGCCCGCCGGGAGTCCTTTGCCAGGGCCATGAGCCTCGGCATCTCCCGAAGCGAACAGCCGTCCAATATCACGACAGCGCTTTTCTGGTTGCGCCCGAAGAAGGAGGCGACCGCCTTTTCCTCTGACGGCGGCGCGGTCAGCTCAGCAAAGAGTGATGAAGCCGAGCTTCGTAAAGCATTTTCCCTCTCATTCACTAGTACTTCTCCGCGCCGCAGATAGTCCTTAGGCGAGTTGCCCGATGCGGCAAAGGCTTCCTGCGACCACACTTCCGTGAGCAGCCAGTTTTCAAGACCCGGCAAGCGAGGGCCGGGCTGCGTAAGGCGTTCAATCAGGGCGCGATCCAGAGCGGCTTTCATTTTTATGCGCCCTCCCGGTTTCTGCGACCTTCATTTTGAAGCTCAACGCTGAAACGCGCCATGTAACTTGCCCCCGTCAGGTTAGGCAGTTTTTCACAATGCTGTTCCAATCCCGCCTTGGTCATCGGTCCAGGCACCATGATATCGAGCTGCACGCCTACATCACCTGAACCTGACAACGCGCCGCGATACGCGGCAGGCAGGCCGGACAGGTCCTGGCCACGATAATCGGCGAAAATGGTGAAACGCACTGTTCGAACGATCGGATCGTCCATATCAGTGAGGCGGGCGGCTGTCTGCTGACGAAGCTCGCCAAGACTGCGACAGGACGGAGTACTTCTCTCTTCAACCATGATCGCGGGAGTGGATGGCGGCTGCTCACCCGCTCCTTCTTCAGTTTCTGTAGCCTGCTCCGTCGCGGTAACAGGTGCGGTCGCTGGAGTACCTGGCTGTGCGCGGTGCTCGGGCCTCTCGGCCGGCGTCTGCCATGGTGTGCTGACCACAGCCTGATTTAGTTCAGAATCCGTGAGTGATGCACGTTCTCCGCAGAAATTCCCTCTTGGATGCTGCAAACCGAGAACAGGATTTCGATCTGCTGCAAGGGACCGAAGTATATCCGTCACCATGGTAACGGTCAGCGGGACAGGATAACCTAAAGTGTTTCGATAGGCGCGCTCGATTTGCTCCACCCTCTGACCGAAGAAGCCCGAAAGATTGCGCCGAAGGTGTTCCTCGATAAGCGAAGGCGGAAAGACCTGAGAACGAAGGTATGTAAGCACTTCCTCTTTGCTGCTGGCCTGTCCCAAGCCTTCTTCCTCAAACTGCGTCTGCGACGCCTGATCGCCCCAGCGCTCGATCCTGATATACAACAACCCTGCGGACTTTAACGTTCGTTGGATCTGCTGTACCTGCGCCCGTTCGATCTGTTCGAACTTTGTTCGGCGTTCAGCGTTCGAAGATGATGCGGCAAGCAGCCGCGCAGCCTTGAGGCGCTTGGCAAGCGCCAGCAGGTCGGGATTTGTAAGATGATCCACTCTCGGGTCGCGCGGCTCAAGCAAGAGCACCTGGTTGCGCAGCTCAAGCCCCTGATAGAGAGCGAACCGCTCCGCCTGGGACAAGCGACGAGGCGCTAAGACATATCGCTGACCGTGTCTGGAAAAGCCCTGAAGCGCCAGCTTTGTTTCTTCCAGATCGCGGTAAATGACCGCCTGATGATTATCCCGAAATACCTCCTGCAGCCAAAGCTGAATGATCTGCTCGCGCGCTGTGTCGTCGCTGTGCCGCATTGCATCGAGCTCGACCTTGGCGTATTCATTTTCCACCAGATCGAAAAGGAAGCGACCCTCGCGCTCGTGGAAATAGGTCCCATATCTTCTGAACGCCTCGAGACCGGCATGATACTGATTCGGATCATCGCCGGGCTTGACCACATGCCGCACAAGCTCATCGGTCGTCATGCCGACAGCGCGGCCGCCCGGCACCAGACTCGCCAGCAGTACCGCCGATGCAATAGCTTCCGCGTACGGCTGTGCGGCAAGATCACGGTAATTGCCAGCAGCAGGATTGATCAGCGAGCCGCCAGGATCGAGATCGGAGAGACGGTCCGCGCAAACCGGGTCAGTCACGCGACAATGAGATGCGGTCATCAGATAGGAACCTTCAGGAGTTGCGTCCAGCATGGCGCCGAGCAGGCCCAATGCGCTTCGTGTCCCCTGAAATCCCCCGCTTTCCGTTATTCGCTCAAAGACCAGCTCTATCAGATCGGGGAGGAACGGGAAGGACTCCTCCATGCGACCAACGTAGCCATCGGGCACTTCCATACCAAAGCGACGCCATGTGTTGATGTATGAATGGATAAGCGAGCGTGCAGACTCCTTGTCATAGCTATCGGCGTTCTTAAACAGTCTGTGCCGAACAATGGATGCCCGATCCTGAGGTTTGCGGAAATGTAACTCTATTCTCTGCGTCCGCTTGAGCGTGGAACCCGGCTCCTTGTTTCCGTCGTAAACAGCGGCGAAGAGAGTCAGATGACTCCCCTCACGGCTGGCCTCTTCGCTCAGCATCTGGAGGAACGCTATGTTCTGACTGCGCTTGGTCGAATCGGGTATAATATCAATACCCCGTTCCAACTCGTCGAGGATAAGAACCAGATGGCGATCCTTAATGGCAGCTCGGAAATCATCGAGGTCAGGTGCCCGCTCTGCGCTCCACTTGGCCTTGAGCCGCTGCCCGATCAGCATCCAAAGCGCATCGCCTGGCATTGATTGATCTGTAAACTTATGGACAATGACTTCGGGATTCTTCGGCGGGGACCAGTCGTAACCGGCTTTAGCGGTCCAGGCTTTTGCTTCGGTAAGGCTCGCGAAGAGATGATAGCCTAAGAGAAGAGTATGAGATTTCCCAAGACCCTTGACCGCTTGGGCCAAGACGGTCCCCGGACCAGCCCCCTCTTTGAATCTCCTGCTGAGTCCTTTGAGAACCTTATGGAGGTCCTCGGAAAGATACGTCAGCTCGAAGAACCGTTGGGCACTGCGCTCGAGACTGTCCGCTGGACCGGACCTAAGACGTTCGAGGTCGATAACACCATCAAGAGATTCTGTTGATTCATAGCGTCGGTCTATCATGAATGGTAGAATAACACAGAATTCTTGAAGTGTCAAGAAAATAACATTTACGGTGTTGGCAGTTGAATATAAATATAAAAAACCCTGGGTTATCCCAGGGCCTCTCATAATTGGTGTTTCATTATATTGAATGCTGGCTACACCGTGATCTCAAGTATGATATTGTCGTAATTCATAAGAGGCATGGTTTTCTCCCGACCGTCCTTGGTCTTCTTGAGCTCCAACAAACCAGCATCGGCAAGAAACTGCACATCGTTAAAGGTATTCTTAATATCCCGTTTCAGCTTTTTCGCCAGCTCATAGACAGACTCGGATGTTCCTTCTTGATGGCCCAGAGGACCCGCAAGCGCTCTTCGGTCAGAACCTTTCTCATGGCATCGATGCTGTCAAAGGAAACGCCCTCATGCTTTTTGACTTTCTCGCCGCGTTCAATCTTTCCGACCACGTCCTTGACTTCGTTCAGGAGCTCCGCATCGGATTTGATCGCAATTTTGATGTTCCGCACTTTCATCGCTTCCCCACATCTCGTGACACAGGAGCTCTACTTTCTTGGCGCAACCCGCCATATTGGTAATACGATACCATATATCAGGTTTCTGTCAATGCTTTGATCGTATCAAGCTTCATATGCTCACCCTGCCACTTTCGGAAACGGAAGAATCTTCGCCCCTGACTTGAGCCCGTCCAGATAATCGCCCCACTGCTGCATCATCTTCTTCCGTTCGTCAAGGTGCGCGGTCCTGTTGTATGCCCTGCCGTTCGGATCACGAACCGTATGCGCGAGCTGATGCTCGATGTACTCAACCCGGACGTGGAGGACTTCGTCGAGGATCGTGCGGGCCATGGCCCGGAATCCGTGGCCGGTCATTTCGTCTTTGGTGTATCCCATACGACGCAGCGCGGCAAGAATAGCGTTGTTACTCATCGCCCGCAATGTCGAACGGTGGCTCGGGAACACATACCGCCCGCTGCCCGTAAGCGGCTTCAAAGATTCCAGGATTTCTTTGGCCTGACGCGACAGCGGTACGATGTGAGGCTGTTTCATCTTCATCTTGGGGCCGGGGATTGCCCAGATGCCTGCGTCAAGATCCATTTCAGACCATTCGGCGTGACGCAGTTCTCCTGGACGCACAAAGAACAACGCGCCAAGCTGCAACGCGCATTTCACAATGAACGAGCCGCTATAGCCGTCGATAGCCCGGAGAAGAGCCGCCGCCTCTTTCGGCTCCGTGACTGCCGCAAGGTGTTCTTGTCTTTTCGGCGGAAGCGCACCTTTCAGGTCTGCCGAGGGATCGCGCTCGGCCCTGCCGGTAGCGATCGCGTAACGGAATACTTGCCCGGCGAGGATCTTGATTCGGTGCGCTGTGTCGAGCGTGCCCCTCGACTCCACACGCCGGAGAACACTCAGCAACTCAGGGGCTCTCACTTCACCGATAGGCTTTGCTCCAATCCAAGGGAATACCTCCCGCTCAAGACGCTTCATTAATGTAGCCGCATGGCCGGGCGTCCACCGGTCGTAAAACTTCTCATGCCATTCCCGCGCCACGACCTCAAAACTGTTTTCCGTGGTTGCGATGCCTGCGGCCTTCTGCGCCTTGCGCACCTGGCCAGGGTCGATGCCGTTTGCAATGAGCATCCTCGCTTCTTCGCGCTTCTTTCTGGCAGTGGCAATGGAGATTTCAGGATAAGAGCCGAAGGAGAGAAGTCTTGGCTTGTTCGCGAAGCGATACTTGAAGCGCCAGAGCTTGCCGCCCGTCGGCGTTACGAGGAGAAATAATCCTCCGCCGTCAAAAAGCGTGACTTGCTTCTTCTGAGGTTTCGCTTTCTTGATTTTTGGATCAGACAGGGGAACAATACGCTTCGGCATAGGCTCCTCTCCTTTTGGGTATACGCACTTTGCTTTGGGTATACGCGACTCGAAATCGTATACCCAAAACGCCTGGATTTATGCATATCACATAGGACGAGGAAAGGCAAGCAGAATGAGAAAAGCCGCTATTTTCAGCGGCTTTTTCACTTTGTGAGGCTCTATTGGATGGAAAATTGGTGGACGAGAAGGGGATCGAACCCTCGGCCTCCGCATTGCGAACGCGGCGCTCTCCCAGCTGAGCTACTCGCCCATATGATAAAGACAGAATGCAGACGTCCAGAGAACAGACACGAGCTTTTAACAGCGGTTAATCTAATATATCGGTTCGAAGAAATCAAGGAAAAAGTTCGGGAATCAGAGTTCAGACGTCACTCTCGCAGAGGTGTGACTTCGTCCTCATGGAAAATCCTCGGCCTGTCCTCTGACCTCCGCCCTCTGTATTCCGTCTCTCCTGGAGGACATTTCTATTTTGGCTTGACACTCATTCTCTCCCGTATTGACAAATGCCCCAGTCTCAGCTATAGTGTGCAGGCTTTTTGAAGCCGATTTTCCGTGAAAGGAGACATATCCGTGCGTGAACGACAGAAGGAACTGGCCCGCAGACGCAAACGCAAAGAGGAAACCTTGAGAGCAAGGCGTAGGGCGGCCCTCGCCGAAGCCGCGAACAAG
Source organism: Nitrospirota bacterium (assembly GCA_035516965.1). Taxonomy (NCBI): domain Bacteria; kingdom Pseudomonadati; phylum Nitrospirota; species Nitrospirota bacterium. Next base: position 15,221 of record DATIZR010000004.1, on the reverse strand, counting down.
AAAGGGAAGTAGCCCGCATGCCGCTCAGGCGTTCATTCTCCACAATCCTTGCCCTGCTGCTTCTGCTCTCCTTCGCGGCCGCTCTTCTCTCGACCGGATGCGCGCCCGCGCTCCCGCCCGAACCTGAATGGGAAAAAGATGCGCAGGCGATGCTGAGCGAGGCCGAGGGCTTCTACGCCAGGCGGCAGTATGACCAGGCGGTGAAGACGGCGGATGCTTTTTTTGCCCAGTATCCCCGGAGCCGGCACCGGGACCGGGCCCTGCACCTGCTCGGAGATATACGCCTGTTCAAGCGGGACTATCGCCAGGCGCTCAGTTCCTATAAAGAGATCATCGAAAAATATCCAGCCTCGCCGTTCATTCCCGACGCGAAATTCAAGCTGGGCAGATGCTATTTCGAGCTCGGGGAATACGATCTCGCCGTCGCCAATCTCGAAGACCGCAGCAAGATCACCGACCCCGCCCAGCTGAGATCCATCTCGGAAATGCTCTCCTCCGCCTACCTGGCCCGGAAGAACTACGCCCAGGCTCTGAAGGAGTTCGGGTACCTGGCCGACCACGCCGCGAATGCGAAACAGCAGGCGGGATACCGCGACCGCGTCCGCGAGATCGTGGACAAGAACCTGAATGAGGATGAACTCAGAAAGGCCGCTTCCGGTACCGCCTATCCCGCGGACATCGCCCAGCTCCGGCTCGCGGCCCTCCTGATCGAGCAGCGGCAGTACCGCGACGCGGTCAGGGTCAGCAAGGAGTTCCTTGACCGGTTCCCCTCCCACCCGGAGAAGACCCGCGCCGAGATGCTGCTGAACGAGGCAACAACCCGATTGACGGCACCCCGGTATCTCGTCGGAGCCCTCGTGCCCCAGACGGGCCAGCTCGCCTCGTTCGGCGACCGCGTCCTCAAAGGGGTACAGCTGGCGGTCCATGCCTACAACCTGCAGGAGCCGGAGAACCGCGTCGAGCTTATCGTGCAGGACACCGAGGGTTCGCCGGACAAGGCAGTCGCCGGCCTGAAGGAACTTGCCGCGAAGGGAATCGTCGCGGGCCTGGGCCCCATCACCGCCCGCGAAGAGGACTCCCTTGCTCCGGTGCTCGAAACGCTCCACATCCCCTTCCTCCGGCCTGCGGCAGGGCGCTCCGGATTCGCGGTAAAGACCTCCTGGATCTTCAGGAATGCCCTGACCATCGACAGCCAGGCGCACGCCGCCGCTCAGTACGCGCTCGGGATGAAGCTGCGTCGGTTCGTGCTCATGTATCCCGACGATGCCTACGGCAAGGACCTGTCGCACTTGTTCGTGCGGGAACTGGACCGGGGCGGCGAGATCATCGCGACCATCGCCTACCCGCCGGACACGAAGGACTTCGGCCCCTACATCCGCCGGATCATGGAGATCGACCTCCGCTCCCGGAAGGTGCCGATCCCCGAGGAAGAAGCGCAGCGAAAGAAGCTGTTCGAGGAATACCGGCCCGGGTTCGATGCCCTCTATCTGCCCGGCTATGCCGAGCGGGTCGGCCTGCTGATCCCCCAGCTCGCCTTCTACAACATTACCGGCGTGGCATTGATCGGCTCCGACAACTGGCACTCCCCGGACCTGATAGACCGGGCCAGCCGGTACGTCGAGGGTGCCGTTTTTGTGGACGGCTTCTTCCCCGAGAGCATCGAGGCGGGCGTGAGGGGGTTCGTGGACTCCTACCGGTCCGCATACCAGGAAGAGCCGGACATCCTGGCCGCCCAGGCCTACGATTCGGCGATGATGATCTTCTCGCTCCTGAAGGAGCATAAGGACACGCCTCAGGCCGTACGGGACGGTCTCCTGGCAATGAAGGACTACCCGGGCATCACCGGGACTGCGACGTTTTCGGGTTCCCAGGAAGCCCAGAAGAAGCTGTTCCTCATCCGGATCGAGGATGGCAGGTTCGCCCTCCTCACTGCTGAAAAATGAAGCCTTGTCAGGGTACCCTTCTCCGTGCTTCCCGGTCCCGTCGGGACCCGTGGTTGCAAAAGGCTCCTTAACCCGGTTTTCCCTTGACAACACCCCGCGTTATCCCTTAGTATCGAATTCCGTTTTTGCAGTCCTTTTTCGGAGAAATCCCATGTTCCAGAAGGTGTTGATAGCCAACCGCGGCGAGATCGCGCTCAGGATCATTCGTGCCTGTAATGAGCTCGGCATCCGGACCGTCGCGATCCATTCCGAGGCGGACGCCACGACCCTCTATGTCAAGAAGGCCGACGAGGCCGCGCTGATCGGTCCCGGACCCCTCGCCGGGTATCTGAACATCTACGGCATCATCGATCTGGCAAAACAGCTCGGCGCAGATGCCATCCATCCGGGCTACGGCTTCCTGTCGGAGAATGCCGAGTTCGCCCAGGCCTGCGCCGACGCCAGCATCGCCTTCATCGGGCCCAATCCAAGCGCCATCAGGGAGATGGGCCTGAAGATCGAGGCGCGCCAGAAGATGGCCGGGGCCGGCGTGCCCGTCATTCCCGGCACGACCGCGCTCCATTCGGAGGAAGAGGCCGTTGCAGCAGCCGAACAGATCGGCTACCCCGTGATCCTGAAGGCATCGGCGGGAGGGGGAGGACGGGGCCTCAGGGTCTGCTGGAACGCGAACAACGTGCGCAGGATGCTTCCCCTGGCGATCGGCGAGGCGAAGAAGGCCTTCGGCAACGACGCCGTCTTCATCGAAAAATACATAGAAGAGCCGCACCACATAGAATTCCAGGTCGTGGCGGACAGGCACGGCAACGTGATCCACCTCGGCGAACGCGACTGCTCGCTCCAGCGAAGGCACCAGAAGCTCGTCGAGATCGCGCCGTCGCTCATCCTCGATGACGCACTGCGGGCCGCCATGGGCGCGACCGCGGTCGCGGTCGCCAGGTCCGTGGGCTATGACAACGTGGGCACCGTGGAGTTCCTGGTGGATAGGAACAGGAACTATTATTTCCTCGAGATGAACACGCGCATCCAGGTCGAGCATACGATCACCGAGGAGGTGACCGGCATCGACCTGGTCCAGACCATGATCCGGAGCGCGGCGGGCGAGAAGCTTCCAGTCAGGCAGGAGGACGTCGTCCTGCGCGGCTACGCCATCCAGTGCCGGATCAACGCCGAAGACCCCCTGAACAACTTCCTGCCCGCAACGGGCAAGATCACGGCCTACTACTCGCCCGGCGGGTACGGCGTGCGCATCGACGGCAACGTGTACCGCGGCTATACCGTGCCGCCCCATTACGACTCGATGCTGGCCAAGCTCATCGTGCGCGGGAACACCTGGGACGAGACCGTGCGCAGGATGCACCGGTCCCTCAGCGAATACGTGATCCGCGGGGTCAAGACCACCATCCCCTATTACAAGAAAGTGATGGAGGACCCAAAGTTCATCTCCGGCAACTTCACGACGAGCTATGTGGAGGAGCAGGCTGAGAAGCTTTTGTACCGGCACGAGAAGGACCCGAACGACACGGCCATCGCGATCGCGGCCGCGATCATCGCCCATTCGAAGGTCTAAACATTGACACTGACGGACACAGATCAAGCTATGAAGGGACATGATCGAATCTTCGTTTTTTCATAACAAATCAGTGTAGATCAGTGTCAAAGATTTTGAATTGAGGAACCATAACGATGCCGAACAGTAAGAAGACAGCACCGAAGAAAGTCCAGATCATGGACACCACCTTGCGCGACGCGCACCAGAGCCTGCTGGCCACGCGGATGAGGACCGAGGACCTGCTGCCCATCGCCGAGGTGATGGACTCCATCGGGTTCTGGTCCGTCGAGGTCTGGGGAGGGGCTACCTTCGATACCTGCCTCCGGTTCCTGCGGGAGGATCCCTGGGAGCGGCTGCGCAGCCTCAAGAAGGCCTTCCCGAAGACACCGCTCCAGATGCTGCTGCGCGGCCAGAACGTGGTCGGCTATCGTCATTATGCCGACGACGTGGTCGAGAAGTTCGTCGAGAAGGCCATCGAGAACGGCATGAACGTGATCCGCATCTTCGACGCCCTGAACGACTTCCGGAACATCAAGTCCTCCGTCAAGGCCACGATCAAGTACGGCGGCAAGGTGGAGGGCTGCCTCTGCTATACCCTCGGCCCTATCTACAATAATGAAGTGTTCGTGGACATGGCCAAGAAGCTCGAGGATATGGGCTCGGACACGGTCTGCATCAAGGACATGGCCGGCCTGCTCGCCCCCCTGGATGCCTACGATCTCGTGCTCAAGCTCAAGAAGGCCGTGGGCCTTCCCATCCATCTCCATACGCACGACACGAGCGCAATGTCCGTGGCAACGACGCTCAAGGCCATCGAGGCCGGCATCGACATCGTGGACTGCGCCGCCTCGTCCATGGCGGGAGGCACGAGCCAGCCTCCCCTCGAGACGATCATCCATATCATGAGGGGCACGCCCCGTGACACGGGGCTCGACCTCAGGCTCGTCGGACAGGTGACGGAGCATTTCAAGTCCGTGCGCAGGAAGTACAACGCCTTCGAGAGCGAGTACACCGGCATCGACCCGAACGCGATCATCTACCAGGTGCCCGGCGGCATGATATCGAACCTGGCGTCGCAGCTCAAGGAGCAGAACGCGCTGGGCCGGATGGAAGAGGTGATGGCCGAGGTCCCCCGCGTGCGCGAGGACTTCGGGTTCCCGCCGCTCGTGACGCCGTCCAGCCAGATCGTCGGCACCCAGGCGACTCTCAACATTTTGACCGGCGAACGCTACAAGGTGGTCACCAGCGAGGTGAAGAACTACCTCAAGGGCCTGTACGGCAAGCCGCCCGCGCCCGTGAACGAGGAGATCAGGAAAAAGATCCTCGGCGACGAACCGGTCGTAGAGGTGCGGCCGGCCGACCTGCTCGAGCCGGAGATCGAGAAGGCGCGCCGCGACGCCGGCGACAAGGCAAGATCCGAGGAGGACGTCATCTCCTATGCCCTGTTCCCGAAGATCTTTGCCGAGTTCGCCGAGCTGCGGGACAAGGGCTTCCCGCCCGAGGAGCCGAAGAAGCCGCTGGTTGAAGCGCCCGCAGATGCGGGCCCGACCCTCGCGCCGTCGGAGTTCATGATCAACGTCCACGGCGAGTCCTACCACGTCAAGGTCGGCGGCAAGGGCCACAAGTCCGAGGGCAAGCGCCCCTATTTCGTCTGGGTCGACAACCAGCTCGTCGAGGTGCTGATCGAGGCGCTCGTGGAGGTGGTCCCGTCGGAAGAAGGCATGATCGCGCCGAACGTGGGCGGGCAGTCCAAGCGGCCGAAGCCGAAAGAGCCGGGCGACGTGACGGCTCCCATGCCCGGTACGGTGATCAGGCTCAAGGTCAGGGCCGGCGACAAGGTCAAGGCAGGCGATACGGTGCTGATCATCGAGGCCATGAAGATGGAGAACGAGGTCCATACGCCGGTCAGCGGCGAAGTGAAGGAGATTTATGTCAAGGAAGGCGACAGCGTGAACCCCGACGAGGCGCTGGTGATCGTGAGATAATTTTTTTGACACTGAAGGACGCTGATTGTACTATATCTGACCCATGATCCAGGATCGGCCATCATGACACCGGTCCCTATCCGCTTCAAAAGGCCTTTTATAAAAATGGAAGAACTCTCCCTGATCCAGAAGATAATCGTCATGGTGCCGCCGCTGGTGTTTGCCATCGTGCTGCACGAAGTCGCCCACGGCTGGGTGGCCAACAAGCTCGGCGACCACACGGCCCGGGACATGGGCCGGCTGACACTGAACCCGATCTCCCATATCGACCTCTTCGGCACGATCATCATGCCGCTCATGCTCTTTATTCTGACGGACGGGAAATTCGTGTTCGGATCGGCCAAGCCGGTCCCGATCAATCCCTACAATTTCAAGGACCCGAAAAAAGGCATGGCCCTTTCCTCCCTTGCGGGCCCGGGCGTCAACCTTTCCATGGCGCTTCTCTTCACCGTGGTCCTGCGCCTCGCCCTGCCCCTTCTTCACCTGGGCGCGCCGAAAACGGCATGGGACTGGTTCGCACTTCCCATCAGCCTCATGCTGACCTACGGAGTTATCATCAATGTGGTACTCGCGGTCCTGAACCTTATCCCGATCCCGCCGCTCGACGGAAGCAGGGTCGCCTACTGGCTGCTCCCGAGCAGGCAGGCTGCAGCCTACTACCGGCTCGAGCCCTACGGAATGCTGATCATCCTTGCGCTGTTCGGCTTCGGCATCCTGGGCAAGGTCATGGCCCCCGTTGTGGGCTTTATCCTGATGCTGCTCCTGGGAGAAAAATTCTTTTGACGAACGTGGACCACTGATGCCCCTGCGAAACCATGTAACCACAGATGAACACGGGTGCGGCTATGCCGCACGCACAGATGGGGCGGCAGGCATTACGGCAGTACATCCTGCTTTCTTGGTTCAACGTATCATGTTTTAGGTCTTCACCCGCGTTTATCCGTGTGTCCCGCCGAGCGGGACCTGTGGTTTCAAAAAGGATATTTCTATGACGAAGAAGCGAGTCCTAAGCGGAATGCAGCCGAGCGGCCTCCTGCACCTCGGCAACCTGATGGGCGCACTGGACAACTGGAGGAAGCTCCAGGACCAGTACGAGTGCTATTACTTCATCGCGGACTGGCACGCGCTCACGACGAACTATGCTGACACCTCGAAACAGCGCACCCATGTCCGGGAAATGGTGATCGACTGGCTCGCGGCCGGGCTCGACCCGGAAAAGTGCGTCATTTTCCAGCAGTCCCTCGTGCCCGACCACGCGGTGCTCCATGTGCTCCTGTCCATGTCCACGCCTCTGCCCTGGCTTGAGCGCGTCCCGACGTATAAAGAGAAGATGGAGCAGGTCGCGGACAAGGACCTCCACACCTACGGGTTCCTGGGCTATCCCGTTCTCCAGGCCGCGGACATCCTGATCTACAAGGCGAACTTCGTTCCCGTGGGCGTCGACCAGCTTCCCCACCTGGAGCTTACCCGCGAGATCTGCCGCAGGTTCAACGGCCTCTACGGTGAGGTATTCCCCGAGCCCCAGCCGCTCATGACCGAATATCCGAAGCTGCCCGGCACGGACGGGCGCAAGATGAGCAAAAGCTACAACAACACACTGAACCTTTCGGACAGCCCCGAGACGATCACCAAGAAGGTCATGCAGATGATCACGGACCCTGCCCGGATACGGAGACAGGACCCCGGCAATCCCGACGTCTGCCCGCTCTTTGCGCTGGACAGGATTTTCGCGCCCAAGGAATGGTGCGACTACGTCAACGTGGAGTGCCGCCGCGCCGGCATCGGGTGCGTGGACGACAAGAAGGAGCTCCTGAAGCACCTCCTTGCGTATCTCAAGCCCATCCAGGACCGCCGCAAGGAGCTCTCCGCCCATCCCGAGAAGGTGACCGAAATCATGCAGGGAGGGTCGCGTAAAGCGCGCGCTATTGCCGCGGAGACCATGGCCTTGGTGAAGGAAGCAATGAAGCTGTAAAGAAACAGATCGTAACCACGGGTCACGCTCCGCATGACACACAGATGAACACAGGTAAAGGCCCTCACGCGTCGCTGTTGTCAGGCAGTTTGCCTGCAGTTACATCAACTTCCAATCCAGAGGCCCCTCCGACTTCTGCATGGGGACCCTGCCGCCGGTTTCGGCTTGTCACCATCCGTGTTCACCCGTGCGTCCCGCACATAGCGGGACCTGTGGTTACAAAACGTTGCTTCGTCCTTCCACGAAATCCCTTGACAACACTCCGTGTCTCCCCTATTATTCTTTCAGAAACAGCGGGAAAACCTCATGATAACCACCATTCAAGACGTCCTGAAAGAGTTCAAATCCGACATGGAGCGCATGGAGCACCGGATCCATGAAAGCCTCGGCACGGACGTTCCCCTTATCCAGCAGGTCAGCACCTACATCCTCGGCGCGGGCGGCAAGCGGTTTCGGCCGCTCCTGCACCTGCTCTCGGCCCGCCTCTGCGGCTGCCGGGACCACAACGCGGAATACACCATCGGCGGCGTCGTGGAATTCATCCACACGGCCTCGCTCCTGCACGACGACGTGATCGATGAGGCCAAGATCCGTCGCGGCAAATCCGCCGCAAACTCCCTCTGGGGCAACCAGGCCAGCATCCTCGTCGGCGACTACCTGTACTCGAAAGCCCTCTACCACGGGGTCCGGCTTCAGAACCAGCGGGTCATGGATGTCCTGTCCGAGACCACGACCACCATGTCCGAGGGCGAGGTCCTGCAGCTCATGCAGATCCAGAACCTCGACATCACCGAGGCTGATTATTTCAAGCTCGTCGAGTGCAAGACCGGCGTATTGATCGCAGCTTCCTGCCGTCTTGGCGCGATCATCAGCAAGGCGCCCCTGTCGCAGGAGGACGCCCTGTCCGCCTACGGGAAGAAGCTCGGGCTGGCGTTCCAGATCACCGATGACACGCTTGATTACGCCGCCGACCAGAAACGGCTCGGCAAGGTGCTGGGCAAGGACCTGCAGGAAGGCAAGGTGACCCTTCCCCTCATCTATCTGCAGAGGAAGGCGGAGCCCGGGGAACGGGAGCGGCTCAAGGATATCCTGGCGGCCGGGAGCATCACCGACGAGGACCTCACCTACACACTCGGCCTGATGGTAAAATACGGCACCGTCGAAGAATCGCTCAGCCTGGCGCAGGCTTTTTCGGACCAGGCAAAAGCGGAACTCGGCATATTCCCCGATTCGCCGCCGCGCCAGGCATTGATGGCGCTCGCGGATTACGTGGTGCAGCGGGAGATGTAATGCATCCCCTCGTCCGGCTCGCGAAGGAAACCGTCGAACTCTACGTCAGGAACAGAAAGGTGCGGGAGGTCGGGAAGGACGAACTTCCGCACGAATTCGACGAGCAGGCCGGCGTTTTTGTATGCCTCAAAGTAGCAGGGACGCTTCGCGGGTGTATCGGAACCTTCCAGCCAACCGAACCAACCATAGCCCAGGAGACAGTCCGCAACGCGGTCAGCGCCGCCACCTGCGATCCGCGTTTTCCCTGCGTCAGCTCCGAGGAGCTTGGCGATATAGACTATACCGTCGATGTGCTCACGCAGCCGGAGCCGGTCGCTGACAAGTCCGAACTGGATCCCCGGAAATACGGCGTGATCGTGCAGGCCGGCAACAGGCGTGGCCTGCTACTGCCGGACCTCGAAGGCGTCGATACGGTCGAGTACCAGGTGGCCATTGCCATGCAGAAGGCGGGAATCCCTCCCGGGACGCCGGTCAAGCTGTTCCGGTTCGAAGTGAAGCGGTATCATTGAAAAATGTTTTCCCTTGGAACCACGGGAGCTCTGCTCACACGGGGCTTCGCCTCACGGATAAAGACAAAGTCCTGGTATTAAAACCTCAGCTCGTATCCGTGTGTGCGGCAAAGCCGCACCTGCCTGTCCCCGCGCTTTGGCAACAGCAGGGGATGTTCATCTGTGGTTACGTGATTCTATCAGTTGTTCAATTTTTATTGTCAGCTCATCAACCCAAGAGGAGGTCATAGGAAAACACCATGGAGAGACAAGAAAGAACCGAAAAAGACGACGCACAGAAGGCGAAACTCATATTCTTCTCGCTCGCAGCGCTGGTGGTTGTGCTTCTGGTCTGGAGCGTTGCCGCCGCGAGCAAGGCCCGTTCCGAGCGCAATGCCGCAAAGCAGGAACTCGAGATGGTGAGGTCCGACAACGTGAAGCTCGAGCAGATGGTCAAGGACCTGACCCAGGAGAATGAGAACCTGAAGAAGAAGCTCGCCCAGCTGGAGACCAAGGCGAAGGCCAAGCCTGCCCCCGCCAAGAAGAAGGCGCCCGCGGCAAAGAAAACGTCAAAGAAAAAGAGCTCCAAGACAAAGTAGCAGGGAGCATCAGCAACGGGAATTTCTCCTGACGGATCCTCACGAGCGCGGGAAGAAAGAAGGGACCCACCATGAACAAACGACAGAGCATCCGCTCCTTCGAGTACAAGAATGACTACCTCTATATCGTGATCCGCCAGGCCCCGGAGCTGGGAGAGAAAGCGTACACCTACTGCTGCGGGATCAACATCTCCCGGTTCGACCCTCTCTGCTGGGGCAAGGCCGGCATCTGCTCGAACCCGGCGTTCAAGGGGCTTCAGCTGCTGCGCGCCGACGTCTCGGCCTTCGCGCGCAAATGGGGGGTCGAAACGAAGAACGCCGAGCATATCGCCTGCGGCCCCATGACACCCCGGGGCGACGGCTGGTACCGCGAGAGCACGCTCCTGATCACCGCGGCGACGCCGAAGCAGGCCCAGGACATCCTCGAGTTCAGCGTTCAGGACCTCGTGAAGACCGTCCTCACCGTATGCGCTCCGGACGCGAAGCTGCCCGCCGTGCTCCCGAACCCTCCCGCTATGCAGAAGTTCCTTGAATCGATGAGCGTGAAGAATTACAAGGAAATGGCGCCGCCGCCGATCGCGAAACCGCAGGGGAACAGGTCCTGAAACCACGGATGAACACGGTTTGCCGGAAGAATCCTGTCCGTGAAATTTTTTCCTGAATCCGTGTTGATCCGTGTTCATACATGACCTTTTCATCTCCGATCATGACCTCCTTAGCCATCATCAGAGACGACCGCTATCTCGAACACAACGCCGGCGAGGGCCATCCCGAGAGCCCGAACCGGCTGCGTGTGATCCACGATCTCATCGATAAAGAATTCAGGGAGCTCCCGCTCATCCAGCCCCGTCTTGCTGCAACCGATGAACTTGCCCTGGTCCACGATCCCTTCTATATCCAGGCCGTTGCGGAAACCGAGGGCAGGAGCCGTACGCAGCTCGATCCCGATACGGGCACGTCCAGCCGCTCTTACGAGATCGCCCGCCTTGCCGCCGGCGGATTGCTCAATGCGGTTGATGTTCTTGTCTCTCGTCCCTCGTCACTCGCCTCCCCGTCATCGGTCTTCGCCTTCGTCCGCCCTCCCGGCCATCATGCCGAAGCGGACCATGCCATGGGCTTCTGCCTCTTCAACAACATTGCGATCGCCGCTGCCTACGCGAAGGAGAAGCACGGCCTGAAAAAGATATTGATCGTCGACTGGGACCTGCATCACGGCAACGGCACGCAGCACTGCTTCTACAACGACCCGTCCGTCCTGTTCTTTTCGTCTCACCAGTTCCCCTACTATCCGGGGTCCGGGAATTACGACCAGGTCGGGAGCGGCGCAGGCGAAGGCTTCACCGTGAACGCCCCCTTCCCCACCGGGTTCGGGGACGAGGAGTACCTCAGGGTCTACAGCGAGATTCTGAAGCCCATTGCCCTCGAATACAAGCCCGAACTCGTGCTCGTCTCCGCCGGGTTCGATCCGTATATTAAGGACCCGCTGGGCGGCATGGGAGTGACGGGCGAAGGCTTCGGCGCCCTCTCTTCCCTTGTCCGGGACATCGCCGAGCGGACCTGCGGCGGCAAGGTATTGCTCACGCTCGAAGGCGGGTACAATCCCGATGGCCTGCGCGAGGGAGTGCGGGCCGTGCTCAATGCATTTTTAAAACCTCTTCAGACAGTATCCGCCTCACCTGCCCCCGCTGCAGACCGCGTCATCAAGAACGTCATCGCCCATCAGAAGAAATATTGGAAGAGCCTGAAGTAGCCGGTAAGAGTTCGAGGGCTTCCCGCGCAGTTTCAGGCATTCGAACAGGTGGTGCCGCAGCCTGAGCGAACCATTTCAGGTACCCCTTGCGCAATGAAGATTGAACTGCCTTCTGTTTCAAAACCGAATTAACTGCTTCAGAATGTCATCGCGGATAGGCTGAAGCGGCTCACTCACCAAAAAGCTATTCCATATCTGCATGTTAATTTACTTTTGCAGCTATTCCATATAGTGAATAATAGATAGTGAATAATAGTCTTTTTGGTCGAATTGTAATAACATCATAAGCATACATTAAGCTTTTTCTTAAATCCATTGACCGTGCTATCAATCTATGCTACCGTATTTCGAACCGCTAATAACATGTTGGTCACTGGATCACACGGGATGTAAATGACGACTCACAAAAAAAAGTGAAAATGAACATATCTTGGAAAGACGCAATAGTAACGCTTATTTCTATTATCGCTCTTGGCGTTTCAATCAAGAGCTGCACGTTGTCTTTACAATCGGTTGAAATAACCAATAGACCCTACCTTACTATAAAGCCCGTCAAATTTACTAAGTCAGATAACTATCTTGAAATTACAAATGATCCGAAGAAGAACTCAATATCGCTAAAAACGAAATTTGAACTGACCAATCTTGGAAAAACGCCAGCCACCGACGTTAAGTGTCCCGAACATGCACTATCCTCAATCCTTGATGTAAATAATCCAAACAATCAAAATGCTGAATTTCCTGTCCCATTTACGCCGTGTCCTAAAGCCGATATCGGTCCTGGCGATACTCATAAGATGGTTCTGATAATGACTGTACAGAAAAATAATCGTCAAGATATGAAGACGGACTCGGATTATTTTAATTCAGGTAAGGGTTATATAGTCTGGACAACACCTATTACTTATTCAAGTATTTATGATCGCTCTAAAGAATATTCTGTCGAAGTATCTTATAAGGTATACAAGGACCAAATCATATTTATCAAATCAGATGTAAAGTGACCTAGCAAATCTGGCAAAAGAACAAACAACGTGATGCAGCTTCCAACCACACCGTCGAGAGGGTCGGAAAATCGCGCTCCTCACGTCGGCGTTAATATCTTTATGACGAACAATTCGCCCGATAATAAAGGTCCTATAAATAACAGAGAAGCACCAGATATGGGTCAGATTACTCTTCGTACGCGGACCAATCTCGCTGTGCCCCATCTCATTTCAGCGTGCTTGTTTTCAAAACAAGTCATGGCACTGGAAAGAGAAAATCAAGGAAAAGAATTTGGAGCTTTCTGGGAAGATATTCTTGCTAACGCGTCCGCAAACGTTCTGCTAACAGTAGCTGCGCTAGAGTCATATGTTAACGAGTTGTTTGCTGACCATGAAACTAATTTTCCGGGGATTCGCACGGATGTTTTGATAAAATTATGGGAGTCTTACGAGCTAAAACCCATATTGGATAAATATGATCTTGCGCTGCTCCTACGTCAAACCAGCTTATTGAATCGCGGAAATGCTCCAACACAGGATGTGAATTTATTAATTCGATTGCGCAATGCATTAACTCACTTTAAGCCGGAGTGGTTTGATGTACAGCAAGATCACGCAAAATTATCATCACAACTAATTGGTCGGTTTTTACCCAGCTCATTCTTCTCCGCGAGTGAGTCAGTATTTCCACGACGTTGGGCTACTCACGGATGTACAGCGTGGGCAATCAAGTCTGCCATTAACTTTATTGAAACATTTGAAGTTCAGTCAGGACTTCCTAAACGGCTCGAACAGTTCAAACCCAGATTTATATATGAATGAGGCTGAAGTGATAAATTATTAACCCGTCGTTCCATGCCGACCGCTTCGCGGCGTGTGAACTCGTCGTTAGGCATTTACTTGGAGGGACAACATATGTTTCGTTCGTTATTAATAAGTGCATTTTCATTGGCTATCGCTGGTCTTTCCGCTTGTGCTGTTCCTACTCCGAGTCGCGAATTTCAAAATGTGCCGCCCGGTAAGGTTTATGCCGGCAAGATACTCAATATCGCAGCACCAAATTCCGAAGGGTGGCAACTACTGAAGTCCTCCCCATCTGGCATGGTATTCGCCCGCCAGGGCAAAGCACCGGGTGAAAGCTTTGTAGCACAGGTTGCTATCTTTAATCCGCCTCAGACTGATTCGCCGGAGGAATTTGAAGCTGTCATCGTCAAGGGCGCACAGAGAGACGCAGAAACAGGCAGATTCAGTACCAGTAATTTTACGCATCAATTCACCTCTGCTCGCGGTTACCCATGCGTTCAGATGCAGAATATTTCCGAGGACCGGCAGGCAAAGACCGGACCGAATAAGACTGAAACTCTTGTTCTCCAGAACGAGCACCTTTATTGCAGACATCCAGTCCAAAAGAACATTGGATTTGCGATCACATATTCCCATCGTGGGAAAAGTCTGCACCCTGATTTTCAAAAAGAGGCTAACTCCTTTATTGAGGGGGTTCTGGTGCCAAACACCCCGTCATCAAAGTGAAGGTGCGTGATAAACATGCCCAACACGTCGTTCAAGCGGACGCTTGACGGTGCGCAACTGAACTTAGCGTTATGCGGACATGGAGGAAGTCATCGGCCTTCGGGCTGCCTCAATTTGTCTAGGTGGGAGAATCGAGTTGGCGAAGAGACTGGTTGCACTACTTCGCGGAGTGAACAACATAGGTTCCGCGAAGCGCATCGCGATGGCGGACCTGCGGGCGCTCGTTGAGGGTCTTGGTTTTCGTGATGTCCGGACATTGCTCAATAGCGGCAACATAGTCTTCTCGGCGCCAGACGACGGGCATGGCGATGTCGCTGCCCGGATCGAGAAGGCACTCGATGCAAGGTTTGGTGTCAGACCTCGTGTGACGGTCCTCACGGGAAACGAGGTCGCGGCGGCAGTTCGTGACAACCCATTTGCCGACATGGCGGACAATCCCTCACGCCTGCTGGTGATGGTGCTCAGAACGCCATCGGACCAAGGCCGGCTCAAGCCGCTTCTCAAGAAGCGCTGGGGTCCGGAGGCTCTGGCGCTTGGAAAGCTGGTTGCGTACCTATGGTGCGCAAACGGCGTCGGCAGAAGTAAGCTGTGGTTGGAGGTCGACCGTGCGCTGGAACGATCAGGCACGGCGCGCAACATAGCGACGATGACGAGACTCCTGGCTCTTGTTGAGGGATCATCGAAGTGACGGATGGATGTTCGCGGAATGCCGCATACCATGCGCATGCCCGGTCATGAGAAGGCCCATCGCCGGGACTTCGCAGTGACCAGCAAGGAGAAATATAATGTCTAAACTCCGCGTCCAAAGCTTCGCGATTTCCATCGACGGCTACGGTGCCGGGCCGAACCAGGACCTCCAGAATCCGCTCGGCGTCAGGGGTCCTGAGCTGATGGAGTGGTTCTTCCAGACGCGCCTTTGGCGGAAGATGTATGGCACCGGAGACGGTGAGACGGGGATCGATAACGAAATTGCGGAGCAGGGCTTTGCCGGAATCGGCGCCTGGATCCTCGGGCGCAACATGTTCGGCCCTGTCCGGGGCCCGTGGCCGGATGACAGCTGGAAGGGCTGGTGGGGAGACGAGCCGCCATATCACACGCCCGTCTTCGTGCTGACGCATCACCCGCGGGC
>DATIZR010000003.1 GCA_035516965.1 Nitrospirota bacterium | reverse complement strand
AACTTCATTCACTGCAAAACAACTGCTATTGCGGTCGTTTCTCTGCCGACAATTCAGACCCAGCCTTACGACTCAA
Organism: Nitrospirota bacterium; assembly: GCA_035516965.1. Lineage (NCBI taxonomy): Bacteria > Pseudomonadati > Nitrospirota > Nitrospirota bacterium. Next base: position 30,031 of record DATIZR010000003.1, on the reverse strand, counting down.
TTCTTAACTTCTTCAGCTTCCTGTACAGCGTCGCGAGGTCGACCCCGAGCTTGGCTGCCGAATCTTCCTTGTTTCCCTTGTTCTCTGCCAGGCTCCGCTTGATGTAGTCCCGCTCGAAGGTGTCCAGCGCCTGCCGGAGCGATGACGTGGACACGCCCTCCACATCGAGTGTCCTGAACTTGTCCGGCAGGTCGTGGATCGTGATGATTTCGCCGTCTTCCAGCACGGTCGCCCGTTCGATGGTGTTCCGGAGCTCGCGGATGTTCCCCGGCCAGTCATAGGCCAGGAGCGCCTGCATGGCCTCGTAGTCGATGTCCTTGATGTTCTTCTCCGCCTCCTTCGCGAAGATCTGCAGATAGTGCTTGAGCAGCACGGGGATATCATCGCGGCGCTCGCGGAGCGAGGGCATGTGGATCTCGATCACGTTCAGCCGGTAGAAGAGATCTTCCCGGAAGCGGCCGTCCTTGACCCGCTGGGTCAGGTCCGCGTTCGTGGCCGCGATGACCCGGACGTCCACGGTGATGACCCGCGTGTCGCCCACGGGCGTGAGCTCCTTGCTCTGGATGACATGGAGGAGCTTGACCTGGAGCGTTGGCGGCAGCTCCCCGATCTCGTCCAGGAACAGCGTGCCGCTGTTGGCCATCGTGATGAGGCCCTTCTTGTCCTCCACGGCGGACGTGAAGGCGCCCTTTTTGTGGCCGAACAGCTCGCTCTCGAGCAGGTTCTCGGGAATGGCGCCGCAGTTGATGGCGATGAAAGGCTTGTCCTTGCGGGGCCCCGACTCGTGGATGGCCTGGGCCACGAGCCCCTTTCCCGTCCCGCTCTCGCCGGTGATCAGGATGTTGCTCTTGCTCGGGGTCACCTTCTCCATGACCGAATAGACCTTCTGCATGGGCTCCGAGCTGCCGATGATGTTCTTGTAGGCGGCCGGCCGCTGGCTCAGTTCCTGCCGCAGGATCTGGTTCTCCATCTGAAGCTGCCTGCCCTGGAGGATCCGCTTTATCGTGAGCCGTATCTCGTCGTTGATGAAGGGCTTGGTGATGTAGTCCGACGCACCGGCGCGCATGGCCTCGACCGCGGAACCGACCGAGGCAAAGGCCGTCATCATGACCACCGATGTTTCGGGGCTGATGACCTGGGCCTGCTTCAGCACCTCGAAGCCGTCCAGCTTGTCCATCTTGATGTCGGTCATGACAATGTCGAAGTTCTCCTGCCTGATCTTCTCCAGGGCCTGCTCGCCGTTGTAGGCCTCCTTCACGTCGTAGCCCTCTTTCGTGAGCAGGATATTGAGGACCATGCAGATGTCCTTTTCGTCGTCAACGACCAGTATGCTCGGTTTTTCCATGCTGTCCGCTCCCTTATTCCGTTTCGATCGGAAGTACCACGGTGAAGACAGTGCCTTCACCGGGTTCGCTTTCCACCTTGATGTCGCCCTTGAAGCGCTTGACGATGCTGTAGCTGAGCGATAGTCCGAGCCCCGTTCCCTTGCCCGACTCTTTCGTCGTGTAGAAGGGGTCGAAGATCTTCTCGAGGTCCTCGTGGGGTATGCCGGTACCGGTGTCGGCAAAACCGACCAGGATCGCTTCCCTGCCCTGGTCGTCCTGGCCCAGTCTCGTGGTCACCGCCAGCCTTCCGCCGTCGGGCATGGCGTCCAGCGCGTTCAGGACGATGTTGATGAACACCTGGGACATCTGGCCTTCATCGATCATGGTCCGGGGAAGCTGCGGGTCCAGTTCGACCGCGATCTGGATGGTGCTCTTCATGCGCTTGTCCAGGCGCAGAAGGTCCATGGCCGAGGCGAGCACTTCGTTCAGCTGGGTCGGCTTGACGTTCACGGATTCGGCGCGGGCGAAGTTTGACATCCGCCGCACGATATCGTTGATCCGCTGGATGTGTGTATTGATGATGTCCAGGCTGTTCTGGGAGAATTCGTCGGTCGCCATCTCGCGCAGGAGCTGCGCGAAGCCGGAGATGGAGGTGAGGGGATTGCCGATCTCGTGGGCCACGCCGGCGGCCAGCCTGCCGAGGGCCGCCAGCTTCTCGGAGTGCATGACCTGCTGCTCCAGCTTTTTCGCGGTGGCCGTGCCCTTGTCCACCTTGTCCTCGAGCTCGACGGTATACAGCTTGAGCGCCTCTTCGAGCTGGACGCGCTTGGTCACGTTGCTGCTCGTGATCAGGATGCCCGGGATCTTCCCGTCGATCAGGATCGGGTTGATGTTCATCGTAAGGTAGAGCGGGGATTCGTGCAGTCCCGTTATTTTGTAGTCCTTGAGCTCGAAGCTCCTGCCGGTGAGCGTCTTCTGCAGGAGCGATTCAAAGGGGATGCCCTGGTAGGGCGCCAGCCGGTCGGGGAACAGCGAGGTGATCCGGCGTCCGAGGATGTGACTCTTCGGCCTGCCCAGGGTGGCGGCCTCGGCGGAGTTGACGGTCCTGACCATCAGGTCCTTGTCCACGACCATCAGGTTCGTCCGCGTGTTCTCCACGATGTTCTCGAGGTAGTTTTTCGCGATCTCGATCTCCCGCTCGAGCCGCTGATGGTTCTCCAGGTGCTTGGCCCGCTCTTCCGCCTTGATCTTCTTTTTGTTCGAGATGATCGTGGCGAAGGAGGCGACGATGGTGGTGGCGAAGATCGAGAAGATCAGGAGCTGATAGATGCGCCGGCTTTTCTGCATCAGCGCGATCACGTCGGAGTACGGGGCGGATACGACCACGAGCCACGATTTTCTCGCAATGGGGAACTTGTAGAAGGCGGCCAGCTTGTTCTCCCCGCGGGGGGCTTCATAATAGCCGAAGGTCTCGGCGGTCCCCTCGATCATCTTCTTTTCAGTATCGAAGGTTCTGTGGCAGGCAAAGCAGGACTTGTCCGTCCGGTAGAGGTTCTTGCCGACCATCTGGGGCTGCGTGGGATGATAGAGCAGGGTACCTTCGCTGTCCATCATCCAGGCGTAGCCGCGCTCGCCCGACTTGATCGGTGCCAGATATTTCTGGGTGATCCCGTCGAGGGAGAGCACGGCGAGCATGACGCCGCCGAAGCGCCGGGGGAACTCTCCCTTCGTCTGGCGGTAGATCGGGGTGGCAATGATGAACTGCTTCGAGTCCGGCTTTTCCGGGACCGGAATCAGATCCGTGATGAACTTCTCGTTCCTCGGCAGGAGGCGCGATTTCTGAAAATAGTCGGTCTGCGACAGGTCTTTGCCCTCCCTGCCCGGGAAGGAGCTGTCGTAACGCACGATGCCGTTGCTGTCGACGACGCGGATGGTAACGACCATCTCGTTCTGGATGCTGAACGTGATCGTCTCGGCCACGGCGCGGACCCGGGAATTTCTGTGGATGTTCTCGATGTCCGGAAGGCGGGCAATGACATGGAGGTTGCGGTACACCTCGTCCACGAAGCTCTCGATGTTGATCGCCACCTCGCGGGCCAGCAGGAGTTGCTGCTGGTTGAACTGCCCGGTCATCTCTTCCTGCAGGGACTGGTGGAAGAACTGTCCGATGATGATGATGAGGGAAAGAACAACGAGAAGAGAGAGGATCAATACCGTGGGTGTGAGGAGCTCTTTCTGCCGGAGGGCCCTGATAAGGCGTTGAAACATGGAGCTAATGTACTTCCAATAGATGCACAAAGTCAAGGAGGAAAAGGGTGAGATAAAAGGCGAGAGTCGGAGTCAAGAGTCAAGATTCGGGAACACGTACCATGCGGCAGAGGGGTGCATGGCCGAAAAGAACGCCCCGACGGCATCAGATGCGGCGGGAGAGGGGAGGCGCGTCTCTGCCGGGCTACAGCGAGGCGACGAGCGATTGCTGTTCGCCTTCCGTGTGCCATTCTTTCGTCAACGGCAGCGTGAAAGTGAAGGTGCTGCCCTGTCCCAGGGTGCTCTCGGCCCAGATCGTTCCGCCGTGGTATTCCACGATCTGACGCGTGATGGCGAGGCCAAGGCCCGTTCCCTGGTTGTTGTTCGTCAGAATGTCCCCGGACCTGCGGAACTTCTCGAAAATCAGCTCCAGGTCTCCCGGCGGGATCCCGATGCCGGTGTCCGTCACGGCAACCACGACGCGGGGCGCTGATTCGTTCTCCATCCGGGCAGCGACCGTTATCCGGCCGCGCTGGGGCGTGAATTTGATCGCGTTGGACAGGATGTTGGTGATGACCTGGATCAGCCGGTCCCGGTCGCCGAAAAGGAGCGGAAGCGTATCGGGGATGTTTGCCTTGACCTGCAGGCTCTTGTTGTCCGCCAGGGACTGCAGGCTGGCGACCGAGGTCTGGACGATGTCGTTCAGGGACACCCGCGTGATATGCCAGCTCAGCTTGCCGGCCTCGATCTTGGTCAGGTCGAGGATGTCGGTGATCAGACGGGCCAGCCGGTCCGTCTCGCTGTTGATGATCCCGAGCAGTTTGTCCCGCTTCTCAGGTGTCATTTTGGGCTTCATCTGGATCAGCTCCGTGAAGGCCTTGATGGAGGTGAGCGGCGTCCGCAGCTCATGGGAAACGATGGAGATGAAGTCCGACTTCACCTTGTCGATCTCCTTCAATTTCTTGTTGACCTCTTCCAGCTCACGGTTGGCCACGGCGAGGTTCCGGTTCGAGAGCTGCAGCCGCTCGTAGGCCCGCGTCAGGTTGTCCGTTTTTTCAGCCACGCGGAACTCAAGGTTCCGGTTCAGGTCCTCGAGCTCGGTCCTGTTCTTCTCCAGCTGCAGGGCCATCTTGTCGAAGCTTTCCGCCAGCACCCCGATCTCGTCGTTCGAAAGCAGGTTGGACTGCACTCTCAGGTTCCCCTTCTCGAGGTCCCGGATGATCTTGACCATGTGCCCCAGGGGGTTCGATATGCTGGTGGCGAGCAGAATGCCGATGCCTGCAGACAGGATCAGCGCTATAAACGTCACGAACAGGATGACGCCCGACAGCTGGGACATGATCGGCTGTATCTGATCGGGAATGCGGACGAGGAGCTCCTTGCCGACGCGGTGATAGACAAGCGCACCGAGCGCGAGCACGGGCGCGATGACGCTGGCAAGCAGGATCGAGAGCACCCGCGTCCGGGTGTTGATCTGAATGATCTTCGACTCATCGATGTGCACCGTCCGGGTCTTTTCGGCCAGGATCTGCCGGACAGGATAGAGGAACCGCTCGGTCAGGAAAAAGGAGAAGATGGGGAAGATGCAAAGGCCGAGGCCCGCGTAGAGCCCGAGGCGGATATTATCCCTGAGGGGCAGTCCGCCGATCGTGCCCATGTAGAGACAGTCCAGCAGGGTGATCAGCTCGAAGCGGACGAGAATCGATACCGAATGCAGGAGCGGCAGATTGAGGGTCCTGATCCTGGCGGCGGCCATGACATCATGGGGCGGGTCGAGCCGGCGTTCGAGGTAGAAGGAAAGCATCTCGATCGGGCGGCACTCCCAGCGGTCGATGAAATAGAAAAGGGAGGCGAGACCGAGGGGGGAGAGGATCAGCATGGTCACGTTCAGGTAGTGGACCAGGTGCACCGTGCTGAACGACATGCTGTAGATCACGTACGGGATGAGCGTCGAGAAGATGAACGCCGTGATCACCATGTCGCCGTAGGCGATTTTTTGAGAAACGTTCAGTCTCATAGCATTGGTCAGGGGAAGAGGATCTTCACGGAGGCCTGCCGCAGGTGGTCCGTGTCAAGATCGAGCTTGACCAGCGCATCCCGCTCGGCCACCAGGAGGTCTTTGGCAGAAAGAATCCCGATTGCGGCCAGCTTTTTCCGTTCGTTCTCCAGGATGCCCGGCACGCGGGTGAGCGGAATGTCGTTGCGGGACGTGAACATGACGACCATTCTCGATTCGCCCTGGATGATCGGCAGGAAGCCGTAGTGCTTCATCCCGAGCTTTTCTATGGTCTCGTTCGCGTCGGATTCGATGAAGAACCCGGTAAAGTCGGTGAACAGGGTAGAGAGCAGCACGTCCACGGCGCTGGTGGCGACATTGTTCAGGAGAACCTGGTTGAAGAAGACGCCGTACCGGGATATCCTGACCATGTCCCGCAGGAAGGGGTCCCGTTTATGATGGGGGAGGAAGTGGAACACGTTGATCGCATAAACCCAGTCGAAGGATCCGTCCCTGAACCGGGAAAGGTCCGTCACGTCGCCCGGCTGGAACTCGACCTGGTCCTGGAGGCCGGCCTCGATGTTCTTCCGCTTCGCGATCTCCAGCGTGTGCCTGTTCATGTCAATGCCGGTCGCACTGATCCCCGGGCATACCCTGACCGTCTCGCGCAGGACCGACCCGTCTCCGCAGCCGAGGTCGAGGATCGTGTGGCCCGACGCGAGGCCGGACCATTTGAAGAACTCGGCCGATGTTTTCGAGAGCTGGGACGCCACGCGCGGAACATAGTCGCGGCTGATGTTCCCCTGCGTGATGCTGTCGAGCCCCACTCCTTTCTGGTATGCATCCCGGGAGTGACTGATGGACTTGATGAAAAAGCTGACCATGTGATGGAGGCCCAGGAGGTCCGGCACGGGCGTTCCCCGCCTGAGCAGCATTCCCTTCGTCGTCAGCGTGTAGCCGCCGTCCGCGCTGGCGACATAGCCGTTGGCGACGCCGAACCGCAGCCACCGTTCGACCCGGCTTATATCGTAGCCCATCTGGCCCGAAAGCTCCTGAGCGGTGATCGATTTGTTCGCCGGGATCCAGTCGAAAAAGCCGACCTCGATGCCCTGGATCGTGGCAAGCGCGGCCGTCGCCTGCGTGAGCATGATGACCAGTTCGCCGGAATGCTTCTTGATATCGCTCTCGTCCATGCCTGCCTCCGCTTACTACTTCACCAGGATCCGGATCACGATGAGGGCATACATGATCCATACCGCTGACAGAATGCCCCAGACGTAGAAGCTCATTCTCTTCATGGCAGATTCATCCGAAGTCCTCGATGACCGCCGAAGGCTGGCATCGCGCTCCTGGGCGCGCTCATAGAAGGGTGCATACCGGCTGTAGCGCTGCGGGGCAAGGTCATAGAGACGCGCCAGAGGAATGAGGGCCGGCGGGAGTGAATAAGGGAACCGGAACGACACGTCCAGATCGGGGTCGCGCTCGATCAGCCTGTTCCGTTCGTCAACGGAAAGACCGTCCAGAACCCGTTCGTAGCAATAGGTCATGTCTTCGGTGAGTTGTTTCAGGAATTCGTGAAAGGGCTTCTTTTTTTCAAACTTGGCATTGATGAGGCTGGTCTCGTAATGGGTGATCGCCTGGCTATAGTTGCCGAGTTTCTGGCAGCACCGGCCGGACATGACCAGCGTGTTCGCGAGACCGGATATCCCATTCGCGAGCGGACGCGAAAAGGGCTGGCCCCGGGCATCCAGTTCCCGGAAGACGTTCTCAGCCCTGAGGAATTCTATGAGTGCTTCGTGGTACCGCTCCTGCTCGAACAGCGCAAGGCCCGATTCATACCACTGTTCGGCCATGCGTCTTTGAACGGAAGAAGGCATAGGCGGGCTAATCCAGGATATTCTTGATCTTGGTGAGGATTTCCATGGGGCTGAAAGGCTTTACGATGTACTCGTCGGCACCGACTTCCTTGCCGCGCTCCTGTTCGGCCACCTGGCCCTTGGCGGTAAGCATGATGACGTAGACGTTCTTCAAAGCAGGGTCTGCCTTGATTGCCCTGCAGACGTCGTAGCCGTTGATCTCCGGCATCATGATGTCGAGGAAGAGAATGTCTGGATGGACTTCCCGGACTTTCGTCAGCGTTTCTGCGCCATCCTTTGCGAGCGACAGCGCATAGCCTTCATCTTCAAGAAGATAGGTGAGTGCTTCCCGTATGTTCTCATTGTCGTCTGCGATCAGGATTTTCTTTTGATCCATAAGTGTTTCCATTGAACGGATGAGGAATAGACAAAAATTAATTGAATTTAAAAAAATAGTAGCCCTAAATTCAAAATTTGTCAAGCCTGAAAAGCGGCGGCCGGTCGGAGGGACGGGCAATGCCAACATCGTCCGAGAGATCGGCTGGCCGCCGCTCAATCCGGTTTTTCTTTGTCGATACATTCCCTTCGGCTGAAAACTGCATGTTTCGACCAAGCGCGGGGCGCTGGACGACGGAATTTTCGGTACTGTCCAAAAAAAAGTGTAAATTAAAATAAAAGTTGAAAATCGATCTATCCGGGAGTATCATAGGCCGAGTTTTCGTTGCCGGTTCAGGGTGCCATGGTTCCGGGTTCGCAGAGAGGGGCTTATGTTCGAGGACATTGATTATGCTGCGGTTCTGAAGAAGGCATTGAGCCGCGGCGGCACATACGCGGATCTGTATGTTGAGCAAACGACGCCGCTGTCAATTGCATGCGAGGACGGCAGGATCGAAAAGGTGATGTCGGGCATTGATGCGGGTGCGGGTGTTCGGCTGATCTTCGGCCAGCGCACGGCCTACGCTTACACCAACGAACTGAACACGAACGCCCTGCTGGCGACCGCCGATGCTGTCCGGCAGGCCGCCGAGGATGGCGCAGACGGCCATGAGATCAGCCTGTCGCGGAAGAAGCCCCGCGTGGACCTTCCAGTCAGGAAACCGCCGGAAGCGGTCACGGTCGCTGAAAAAATCGCGATGCTGCTCCGGGCCAACAAGGCCGCACGGGCCGTTGATCCGCGCATCAGGCAGGCAATGGTGGTGTACCGCGAGAGCCGCCAGCGCGTGCTGGTGGCCAATTCCGGCGGAGCCCTTGTTGAGGACGACCGGCTGTATCTCACGGCGTTCGTCCAGGTGGTGGCGGCCGACGGAGACGTGGTCCAGACCGGATACGAGCCGGTCGGTGGTTCAGCCGGCCTTGAGCTGCTGGATGCCTACCCCTTGGAACAGGCCGCAGAGACGGCCGCGAGGCGCGCAATCATCATGCTTGCCGCACGCAGGGCGCCGGCAGGCAAGATGACGGTCGTGCTCTCGTCGGAAGCGGGCGGCACGATGATTCATGAGGCCGTGGGGCATGGTCTCGAAGCGGATCTCGCCCAGTCCGGCCTCTCCGTTTATTCGGGCAGGATCGGGCAGCGCATAGCGTCACCCCTTGTCACGGTCGTGGATGACGCGACCCTGGCAGGCAGGCGGGGCTCCTTCCGGTTCGATGACGAAGGATCTGATGCGGAGAGGACGCTCCTGGTTGACCGGGGCATCCTGAAGACGTTTCTGTACGACCGTCTCACGGCGCTGAAGGATGGTGTTTCCTCAACTGGCAACGGAAGACGCGAATCCTATAAACACCGCCCCATCCCGCGGATGACGAACACCATGATCGTGTCCGGCGGGAGCGACCCGGACGAGATCCTCCGGTCGACGCCGCGGGGGCTCTTTGTCAAAAAAATGGGCGGCGGCCAGGTAAACACGGTGAACGGAGATTTTGTTTTCGAGGTGAGCGAAGGATACCTGATCGAAAACGGCCGCGTGGTCGAGCCGGTGCGCGGCGCGACCCTGACCGGCAACGGCCCGCAGGTGTTGATGTCCATCGACAGCGTCGGTACTGATCTCGGCTTCTCCATCGGCACCTGCGGCAAGGACGGGCAGGGATCGCCGGTGAGCGATGCCCAACCCACGCTCAGGATACCCCGAATCACCGTCGGCGGTGTAATGGGATAGGAAAGGCAACGGGCGTGAGCCGTTCGTACAGAAGCATGGTGCGATTCATTCAGAGAAGTCTTGAGCTCAGGATTGCGGTGGCGCTCGTAATCGTGCTCGCCGCGGTAATCGGCGGGTTCACGGCGATGGACATCCGGATCATGCGGAAGGACACCATCCGGACATCGGAACGGAACCTGGCGGCCCTTGCGGGGACCGTCAAGGGCAACGTCATCGCAGCGATGCGTCGCGGAAATCACCTCGATGTCCAGCGCATCATCGAAGAGGCACGGTCCTCCTTCGGTATTGACCGCATCGTGATCTACGACGAAGAGGGGAAGCTGCTGCGCCGGTCCGGCATCGGACCCGGTGAGCGCACTCTCCCGATCCCCCCGTCGGTTCTCGCCGCCATTGCCTCCGGCGACCGGAGCGACCTCCACGACCACGGCACAGCCTCCCTTTCCTATTATTCTCCCATAGCCAACCAGGCCCCGTGCTACCGATGTCACGGCAGCGATCGCCTCCTGAACGGCATTCTGCGCATCGATTTTTCGCTTCAGGGTATAGAACCGCTCATTACAGCCAGACGGAACAGCATCCTGCTCTGGACCACGATCATGGTCGCTTTGCTTATGACCGTACTCGTAGCCCTGCTGCGCCATTTCGTGCACACTCCCGTGGAGGAGCTCAGGAGGGCGATGGCCCGGGCGGAGGCCGGGGATGAGAACATCTTGCTTCCCGATACGGGCTCGGACGAGCTCGCAGTGCTCCAGCGGGGTTTCATCAGCATGCTGGACCGCATCAACAGCCTGCACCGGGCAAACTTCGACAAGGAGAAAGAACTCGCGCACAACCGTGAGGCGATGCGGTTCCGGAACGAACTGCAGAGCATGTTCAACGCGATGCCCGATGGCGTGCTGCTCGTCGACACAAGCATGCGTATCATCCAGAGCAATCCCCGCGTATATGAGCTCGTGCCGGCCCTCGAAAAGGCGGGTGGGGTGATCAAGCCCGACTGCGTGCAGAAGGAATGCTGCCCCTTCAGGGGCATCGGCGAGGTTCTCAAGAGCGCAGCCATGATGGAGAGCCAGTGCAGCATCAGTCTCCGCGGCGGGGATGCGAGGCACCTGCACAGCATCTGCGCGCCGGTCATGGAGGAGGGGAGGGTCGCTTATGTGGTCCAGGTGGTCCGCGACATCACGGAGCGGGTGAAGACCGAGCGGGAGCTCGAAGAGAGGACGTCGGAGCTCGTTGCCGCCAACCGGCTGCTCTCCCAGCTTGCCCAGACCGACAGTCTGACGGAGGTGAGCAATCGCCGCTATTTCGACGAACTCCTGGACAGGGAGATAAAAGGGCACAGCAGGCGGAAGAACTCCCAACTTTCGCTCATGATGATCGACATCGACCACTTCAAGCTCCTGAATGACAGGCTTGGCCATCTGGCCGGCGACACGGTTCTCCGCGAACTTGCCAAAATGCTCGGGGAGAATGTGCGCGAAACAGACACGGTCGCGCGGTTCGGGGGGGAGGAGTTCGTGATCGTCATGCCGGACACCCATCTCGACGGTGCCGGGTACCACGCGGAGGTTCTGAGAAAAAAGGTCGAGGCCAGGCCTTTTCCCGGACCCGACGGACCGGTCAGGATGACGGTCAGCATCGGCGTTGCCGCTTATGTATCCGGCTCCCCCTCGCAGGAGGTGCTCAGGAGCGCCGACCGGGCGCTCTATGAAGCAAAAGAGGGCGGGCGGAACAGGGTTGTTGTCATCCGGCCCGAAGCTGTGGTAAAAGAACAGGGAAGCGTGGGCTGAGGCGCAATGAAAGGGTCCGATTCTCGGACACATTGATAGTCACGGCTTGCAACTCCTCGTGGATGAGTTGTTGAGACCGTGTTCACGCGTGTTCGGGGACGGTGGTTACCACATCAGTAGTTTCAGCCCGTACGGGTCAGGGAAGGATGATACGACGAATGAAAACAAAAATACGTACTGCCGTCATTACCCTGAGCGATAAGGGCTCGAGGGGCGAGCGTGAGGATGAGAGCGGCAGGGTCATACGCGAAATGATCGCAGGGATCGGGGCAGCGGTCGAGCATTATGCCATCCTTCCCGACGAAAAACAGATCATCATCGACGCTCTCTCCAGGCTGTCCGATTCAGGCGGCATCGACCTCATTCTCACGACCGGCGGCACCGGGGTCGCTCCCCGCGACGTGACCCCCGAGGCCACCTTCTCCGTGATCGACCGCGAACTTCCGGGCATGGCAGAGGCCATGCGCGCCGAAAGCCTCAAGAAAACTCCCCGTGCCATGATATCCCGCGCTGTTACCGGCATCCGGAAGCAGACGCTGATCGTAAACCTCCCCGGCAGTCCCAAGGCCGTCCGGGAAAATCTCGCCGTCGTCCTTGCAGCGCTTCCCCATGCGATCGAGAAGATCAAGGGGGATCCCGCTGATTGTGCAGAGACGCAGGATCACAGCCCCGCCTGACCCGCGACTGGCGCGTAGCGGAAATGAACGCCCTGCCCCGGCCTCCTACCCCATCGGGCCCGGGGACCTCTGTCCCTCCAGCGCGGTGTTTGAATCCCGCGGCTTGCAATCCCCCGGCTCCTGCCGGTGGGGGCTCCACTGCAGTCCCCGCACGGTTCTCCTTCCTGTCGAAATTTCCATTTGAGTCTCATCCTTCACTATGATACACTTATTTCCCATTCCTCATGCATCCTGTCAGGAGGTTCTATGTTTTGCCCTCAATGCGGCAACGAAGTGGCCGACGATCAGCTTTTCTGCCAGCACTGCGGAGCCAGGCTTCGTGGAGAGTTTCCTCCTGCCGAAGCGGCTCCGGGCCCCGGAAGCAGGGAAACAACGCCTTGGGAGGACCGCGAGGCACGGGGCTTCTGGGCCGGACTCTTGAGAACGCTGGTCGAATCGCTCTTCCGTCCTACCGAATTTTTCAGGAAGATGCCCGTGACCGGAGGCCTGACGAACCCCCTGCTCTATGCCCTGATCATCGGGATGACGGGGTTGATATCTTCATACTTCTGGCAGATCGTCGCGAAGGGCGCCATGCCTGGCATGCAGTTCGGCATGGGCCAAAGCCTGTTGGGGGGCATCGGCATGGCCCTCCTTGCCTTTTTTTCTCCCTTTGTCATCATCATCGGATTGTTCGTGTCAGCCGGTATTCTCCACCTCTGCCTCATGCTCGTAAAAGGGTCCAAAGCCGGCTTTGAAGGGACGTTTCGCGTGGTTTCCTACGGGTACAGCGCGAATATCTTCATGGTCATTCCCTTTTGCGGGGGCTTGATCGCGGGAGCCTGGGCTATCGTGCTCTCCATCATCGGCCTCAGGGAGGCACATGAGACGACGGGAGGAAAAGCGACTGTCGCCGTGTTCCTGCCTCTCATCATCTGCTGCGGCCTGTTGGCGCTCGGGGTTGTGATTTTTCTGGGCGCGGCAGCCGGATCGCTCGGCGTGATGCTGCAGGAACTGCAGAAATGATCAGCGGAGAGGAATCATGGAGGTGACGTTCCGGAAGCGGGAGCGGGGCGGGATCGAGTTCGGTATCATTTACGGATTGATCGCCCTGCTCGCGCTGGTCGCGGCGAGGTTCCTGCCGGTGCTCGCAGTTGCGCCTTCCTGTCCGTTTAAAGCGCTTACCGGCCTGCCTTGCCCGACCTGCGGCTCGACCCGCTCGATCGTTCATCTGGCGCATGGGGATTTCACCGCAGCCCTGGCAATGAACCCGCTCATCTGCATGCTTTGTACGGTCGCCTTTTTGGGTCTCTTTTACGGAATACTGGCGAAGGTCACGGAACTTCCGGGGTTCAGAATTGCCCTTTCTGACCGTGAAAAGAACGCGTTTCGCGTTGTGGCTGTCCTGATCCTGCTATCCAACTGGATGTATCTTTTCTTCGTTCTCTGATTGCATCCCGCTCGTTTTTTCCCATGAAATCAACAATATTATTTACATTTATTCTTCAGTATGCTAATATAACCATCTTTTAAGAATCCAGGTATTTTCAACAGTTACGGAAGGTGTATTATGAGCCGTACGGTGATAGGCGTAGACCTCGGAGGGACAAACCTGAGAGTCGCGCTTTTGAGCGCAGACGGCGAGATTATCGTCAAGAAAAAGGAAGTAACCCGCTCTTCTGAAGGCTGGAAGACCGTCGTTGCCCAACTGGTCGAGAACATCGAGCGCCTGCGGGAGGTCGCTGTCGAGCGGGGATTGAGTGTGGCTGCGGTCGGCGTCGGCGCGCCCGGTGTCATCAAGATGGAGAAGGGCATTGTAGTGAAATCGCCCAATTTCCCCGACTGGAACAACCTCCCCCTCAGGGAGTTGCTGGAGAAGGCGCTGCAGGTCCCGGTCATCATAGAGAATGACGCCAACGCGGCAGCACTGGGAGAGCAGTGGCGCGGTGCGGGCCGGGGCATCAACAGCATGATCCTGCTGACGCTCGGGACGGGTGTGGGCGGCGGGATCGTCCTGGACAGCCGGATATGGCAGGGCGCCGACGGGATGGCGGGAGAGATCGGCCACATGACGCTGATCCCCGACGGACGGCAGTGCGGGTGCGGCAACACCGGCTGTCTTGAAATGTACGCGTCGGCGCGCGGCATTGTGCTGAGCTACCGCGAAGCGCTCCTGCAGACCGGGACGTCCCAGGCAGCGGAAGTCACCTCAGCACAGATCTATAAGGCCGCGCGGGACGGCGATTCCGTTGCCCGATCGGTCATGAAGGACATGGGCCGTATGCTCGGTATTGGCATCGCGAGTCTGATCAATATATTCAATCCGCAGATGATCGTGATTGGCGGCGGGGTGAAGGACGCCTGGGAACTGTTCATCGGCTCCACCCGTGAAGAGGTCATGCGGCGGGCGTTCCAGGTACCTGCCGAACGGACCGAGATCGTGCCGTCCATGCTCGGGGATGACGCGGGTATCGTCGGCGCAGCGGCCACGGCGCTTCACCTGCAGAATACGCAATCGGGGGGAAAGAAGTAAACAGCAGATCGTATACAGGCTCCCGATCCCGATGAGCCGGACAAGGGATCAGGAGATGCTGGATGACGATCGGGATTTGCTGTCTTGGTTTTCCGTCATTCATTATGGCAAGTACGAATATCAGGAACTTTTGCATCATCGCGCATATCGATCACGGCAAGTCGACGCTTGCCGACCGGATCCTAGAATATACGGGCGCTCTGTCGGACCGGGAAATGGCCGCGGCCGGCACTGACCAGGTGCTCGACGATATGGACCTCGAGCGGGAGAGGGGCATCACGATCAAGGCCCACGCAGTTCGGCTGACATACCGGTCCGATGACGGGCAGGACTACATCCTCAACCTGATCGATACGCCCGGACACGTGGACTTTACCTATGAGGTGTCCCGGAGCATGGCGGCCTGCGAGGGCGCCCTTCTCGTGGTCGACGCCTCGCAGGGCGTCGAGGCTCAGACGCTGGCGAACGCCTATCTGGCCATCGATCACAACCTCGAGATGATTCCGGTCATCAACAAGATCGACCTGCCGAGTGCGAACGTCGAGGAAGTGAAGCACCAGATCGAGGATCTGGTCGGCCTGGATTCATCGGGAGCGATCCCGGCGAGCGCGAAAGCGGGGATCGGGACCCACGAGATCCTTGAGGCCGTGGTCGGGCATGTCCCCGCGCCCCGGGGGGACCCCGAGGGGCCCCTCCGCGCTCTCCTGTTCGACTCCTGGTACGACACCTACCAGGGCGTAGTCATCCTCGTGCGGGTCGTGGACGGGTCCGTGCGGCCGAAGATGAAGATAAGGCTCAATTCCACCGGCGCCGTCTATGAAGTGCAGTCCGTGGGCATTTTCACTCCCAAGATGCACCAGACCACGGAACTGTCCCAGGGCGATGTGGGCTGCATCATCGCAGGCATCAAGAAGGTATCGGACGCAAAGATCGGTGATACGGTCATGGACGCCGACCGTCCGGCGGACGCACCGCTTCCCGGGTACAAGGAAGTAAAGCCCATGGTCTTCGCCGGGATCTACCCGGTGATCAGCGACGATTACGCTGACCTGCGCGATGCCCTGGAAAAGCTGCGGCTCAACGATTCCTCCTTCAGCTACGAGCCCGAAACATCGCTTGCCCTCGGGTTCGGGTTCCGCTGCGGATTCCTGGGCCTGCTGCACATGGACATCATAAAGGAGCGGCTTGAACGGGAGTTCCAGCTCGATCTCATTCCTACGGCGCCGACGGTGGTCTACCGGGTGACGAAGAACAACGGCGAGATCGTTATGGTCGACAATCCCGCCAAGCTGCCGGGCATCCAGGACATCCAGCGCATCGAAGAGCCCATGATTGTGGCCTCGCTTATCACCCCGGAGCAATACGTGGGGTCGCTCATTGCGCTGTGTCAGGACCGGCGGGGGATCCAAAAGGAGATCACCTATATCACAAAAGACCGCGTGCTCATCACCTATGATCTGCCTCTGAACGAGATCGTGATGGATTTCTACGACAGGCTCAAGTCCCTGACCAAGGGGTATGCCTCGCTCGATTACGAACTTTCGGGTTATGTCGAATCCGACCTCGTCAAGCTTGATATGCTGCTGAACGGCGAGCCCGTGGACGCCTTGTCGCTCATCACGCACCGGGACAAGGCCGCGATCCGCGGCAGGCAGCTCGCAGAGAAGCTCAAGGAAGTGATTCCGAGGCAGCTCTACGAGGTGATCATTCAGGCCGCGATCGGGGCAAAGATCATTGCGCGCGAGACGGTCAGAGCGCTCCGCAAGGACGTGACGGCGAAGTGTTACGGCGGAGATATCACGCGAAAACGAAAGCTGCTCGAGAAGCAGAAGGAAGGCAAGAAGCGCATGAAACAGGTGGGCAGCGTTGAATTGCCGCAGGAGGCCTTCCTGGCCGTGCTGAAGGTGGGAGAGTAGAGACCGGACAGAATGGGAACTTGCACATTGAAAACAGTAAACGGTACGTTGATGTCAAGAACCTGCGGTTATTATTTTATAAAAATTACAATTTCCACACTAAAATGGAGAATGCGACTTGCTCTGCAAGCCGTCCCGGAGGCCTGATGTCAGAAGTTCAGCAGGAAAGTCACAGAAGAAAGTCGTTTTACAAGGAGTGGATCGAGCCGTTCCTGATAGCGGGCATCATTGCACTGTTCATCAGGCAATTCGCCGTGGAGGCATTCAAAATACCGTCGGGGTCCATGATCCCTACGCTCACGATCGGCGATCACCTGCTCGTGAACAAGTTCGTCTACGGGCCGCGCATTCCCTTCACGGACAGCAGGATCTTCACCTGGAAAGAGCCGAAGCGCGGAGAGATCATCGTGTTCAAGTATCCCGAGAACGAGGACAAGAACTTCATCAAGCGTGTCGTGGGCGTTCCCGGAGACAAGATCCAGATCGTCAACGGGAAGCTCATGATCAATGATCAGGCAGTTGTGATAACCCCGGCGGCGCCGCCCGCGGATAAGAGCGTGGAAGAGGGGCAGTCCTTCGGAAAACCCATGGTCTACCTGGAGCAGCTGGGTGCCGTCACCCACCAGATCCAGTACCTCATGGACCAGTCCGGGAAGAACTACGGACCGTGGCTGGTGCCGAAGGACTCGGTTTTCGTGATGGGAGACAATCGCGACAACAGCCAGGACAGCCGCTTCTGGGGGTTCGTGAAATTCAACAAGATACTGGGCAGGGCGCTGATCATTTACTGGTCCTGGGACGGCGACGGACGCTGGGTCAGATGGGAGCGGATCGGCAGCCTGATCAGATAGAAAGGCGAGGGGGACGATGAACATGCTTTCAAAGACAAACGGCGGGAGCAGGCTCAGCGTGTTTCTTTTTTTCCTGGTTGCATTTGCAGTGATCCATGTCGGCGTGAAGATCGTACCGATGTACATGGCTTACAGCAGGATGCAGGATGAGATGACCGTCAAGGCGGGCGTCGCACAGGTCCTGAAGGACGAGGAAATAATGAAAGACCTGGTCACCAAGGCGCGGGAACTCGACCTGCCCCTGACCGAGGAGAGCTTCATTCTGAAGCGCGACGAGGAACGGCGCAGGATGAAGATCACCACGAAGGGTGGATGGGACGTGGAGCAGGTCTTTTTCTGGGGAGCCTACCGGCACACGTTCCATTTCGAGCCCGCGGTCGAAGAAAGTTTCATGAGCATTACCCGGTAACCCCCGGCTTGACAAATCAGGGCCGGCAGCTTGTTTTTTCCCGGCACGACGAGGAGTGTCGCCATTGTTGCGAAGCATGACGGGCTACGGACGGTGCGGGATCGAGTCGCAAGGTGTTCAGGTGACCATCGAGATCCGTTCCGTCAACAACCGGTTCCTTGATGTCCAGATCAAGGCGCCCCGCTCCTTTTCGGCCCTCGAGCCGCGGATCCGGAAGGCCGTCCAGGAGCGTTGCTCACGGGGGCGCATCGATGTGTTCCTGAGCCGGACCGGGGAGCGGGAGAGCCCGGGAAGGATCATCATCGACGAGCGGCTGCTGGCGCAGTACGTGCAGGCCATGAAGGGCATCAAGGAGCGCCATGCGCTGGGCGGCGAGCCGGATCTCGCCCTGATCGCCGGCGTCCCGGGGCTCGTGAGCGTTGCGGAGGAAAAAGAGGACGTCGAGTCCCTCTGGCAGGCTATTTCCGAGGGCTTGGGGGGTGCGCTCGCTGAGCTCGATGCCATGCGGTCAGAAGAGGGCAGGGCACTTGCCGTCGACATCATGCGCAGGCTGGACCTGATCGAAGGACTGATGCAGGCCGTTGAGGCGCTCTCACCGCTCAGCATCGAACAGGCCCGGAAGAGGATGTCCGACACCCTCGGGAAGCTCCTCAAGGAGCAGCCCGATCCGGTCAGGGTAGCGCAGGAGATAGCAATCCTCGCCGAACGGACGGACGTGACCGAGGAACTGACCCGGCTCGGCAGCCATTTGCGCCAGTTCCGGTCGATGGTTTCAGCGGCTGCCTCGGAACCGGCCGGACGAAAGCTCGATTTTCTGCTGCAGGAAATGGGCCGGGAGGCCAACACCATTGCTTCCAAGGCCATGAATGCGCAGATAGCTCATAACGTGGTCGAAATCAAGGCAGAGCTGGAAAAGATCAGGGAACAGGTGCAGAACGTCGAGTAGGGGGCGGCGCAGTCCATGACCAAAAGCTTCGTGAACATCGGCTACGGGAACCTCGTGATGACGTCGAAGATCGTGGCCGTTCTCGCTCCCGACTCGGCGCCGATGCGCCGCCTGAAAGATGACGCCCGGGAGCGCAAGATGCTGCTCGACGCCACCCAGGGAAGAAAAACGCGTTCGATCATCATCACGGACAGCGACCACGTCATTCTTTCCGCTGTTCAGGTTGAAACGCTGATGCAGAGGTTCGCCGGGCAGGTGCACGAATGAAGAGAACAGAAGGGCTGTTGTTCGTCGTCTCGGCCCCGTCAGGCGCCGGCAAGACCAGCCTCTGCCGCGCACTGACGGTCAAGCTGGAGAACCTGCGCCATTCGATCTCCTATACCACGAGGAATCCGCGGCCCGGAGAGATCGACGGGCGGGACTACTACTTCGTGACGCCCGACCGGTTCCGTCAGATGGTCCAGGCCGGTGATTTTGCGGAATGGGCGGAGGTGCATTCCCATCTCTACGGGACGTCGAGACGAGTGCTCGACGGGATGCGCGCCGAGGGAATCGACGTGATCCTCGACATCGATACGCAGGGGGCCAAGCAGATCCGCGACAAGTATGAAGGACGTGCGGTGTTCGTCTTCATCATGCCCCCGTCGCTGGAGATATTGGAAGAGCGTCTCCGCAATCGCAGATCGGACCATGAGGACGAGATCAGAAAAAGGATGCGGCGCGCGAAGGACGAGATGCGCGACTACACGCTGTACGACTATGTGATCGTGAACCGGGATTTCGACCGGGCGCTTCTGGAAATCCGTTCCGTCATCACAGCCGAACGATGCCGCACCCAGTTGATCGATCCCGCGTGGATGCAGGGTCTTTTATCATGACAAACCAAATTAATTCAGGAGGTGAACTATGCAGCAACCGCAAGCAGAGGACATAATCTCCCTGCCGATCCAACTCACGGACAAGATCTCCGACACCAAGTTCCGGCTGGTACACATCGCGTCCCAGCGTGTACGGCAGCTGTCGTCGGGGTCTCCCATGCTCGTCGCGACCAGGTCCATCAAGGACACCACCATTGCCCTGGAGGAGAGCCTGCTCGGCAAGTACCGGATCATCGTGGGCGAGGATGCGATTACGGCGAAGGAGGAGTTCCGGAAGCGCGAGGAGCGCGCCCGCCTGGAGGAGCAGCTCTCCGCCAAGGAGGAGGAGATCCGCAAGGAACTCAGCGCCTATCTCTCGGAGTCACAGAGCGAGGAAGGCGAGGAGGAACTGGCCGCCGAGTCGGACGAGGGCATCGCCGGCGATGAGGAAGAGTCCGCAGAGGTCGAGGAGTCGGACGAGACCGGAGAGTAGCCGCAGTGGAACCGCGCACGAGACTGGAAGGGAAGCGGATCCTGCTCGGAGTATCCGGCAGTATCGCGGCATACAAGGCTGTCGAGCTTCTGCGCCGGCTGCGGGAGCAGGGAGCCGATGTTCGTGTCGTGTTGACCAGGAACGCCGAACGCTTCGTCACCAGTCTTACCTTTGAGACCCTGAGCGGGAACCCGGTGCCCGGAGCCGAGTTTCAGGACCGGGAACAGCCCGGCATCGGACATATCGACCTGACCAGCGGGTTGGACCTCGCGGTCATTGCTCCTGCCACGGCCAATGTCATCGGCAAGGTCGCCTCCGGCATCGCCGATGACACTCTCACGACGGCCCTGACGGCTGTCGAATGCCCCGTGGTCATGGCGCCCGCCATGAACGACCGGATGTATCGGAACGCCGTCGTCCGGAGGAACATCGCCCTGCTGAGGGCACAGGGCATCCGGTTCGTCGAGCCCGGAACGGGAGAGCTCGCCTGCGGAACCGTCGGCCAGGGAAGGTTGGCCGATGTCGACCTGATTCTCCGGGAAATAGCGGCAGCTCTTCCCCCGGGAGATCTTGCCGGCATCAAGATCGTGGTTACCGCGGGCCCCACCCGGGAACGGATCGACGCCGTCCGGTTCATCAGCAACCCCTCAACGGGGAGGATGGGATTCGCTCTTGCCGCTGCCGCGTACGGGCGCGGCGCGGACGTGGTCCTGATCAGCGGCCCGACCGAGGTCATCCCTCCGAGGGGGCCCGTTCTCATCCGTGTCACGAGCGCCGCCGATATGCTTCAGGCCGTCCTGGAGCATAGAACGCGGGCGGACGTCCTCATCATGGCTGCAGCGGTATCCGATTTCAAGCCCGCCCGATCGTCCGAGCGCAAGATCAAGAAGCAGGAAGCGGCAACCATGCTCGAGCTGGCGCGGACCGAGGACATCCTGGCCACGGTGGGCAGGTTGCCCGGCCGGCCTCTTCTTGTCGGGTTTGCAGCAGAGACCGACGATCTTCTGGATAATGCACAAAAAAAAATGAAGGAAAAGGACATTGACCTGATCGTTGCGAATGACCTTTCGAAGCAGGGAGCGGGCTTTGCAGTCGACACGAACAGTGTGACGCTCATCGAACGTTCCGGCGGCATGACTGAAATTCCCTTGATGCCGAAAGCGGAAATAGCCGCCCGGATCATGGACAAAATAGTAGAACTCAAGAAAAGATAAAGGATTTTGCCTTGACTTTACTTATCGCTTTTTGGTAAAATTTTGCGGCATCAGTTTGATTTGAAAAGCAAAATCAATGGATAAAGAGACCTCCGAAATAGCGAAATTAACGGAGCGTATCGCTAAGGATCCCAAGTCTAAACTTTTCGTGCCGCTGGCAGAAGAGTATAAAAAGGCCGGGGATATGGAGATGTCCATCCATGTGCTGACCGAGGGTCTGAAGAACAATCCCGGTTACGTGACGGCCCGTTCTTTTCTGGGAAAACTCCTGATCGAGAAGGGAGACCTGCCCGGTGCGCAGAAGGAGTTTGAAGAGGTTATCAAGGCCATCCCGGACAACCTCATGGCCCAGAGGAAGCTGGGCGACCTGCACGCGCTGCAGAACAGGCCCGACAACGCCCTGAATCACTATAAGATCGTGCTCTCTCTCAACCCGAAGGATTCTGAGACGGCAAAGCTGGTCGCGGAGGCAGAGGCCGGCCGTGACATCAAGCAGTACCTCGCCAGGCCGAAGGTCTCCGAGGAGCCTGCACGCAAACAGGAGCGCGCCCCAGCCGGCCGGCCGCAGACGGGAACGCGGCAGCAGCCCTTGACAGGCGCCGCGGCAGGCATGCAGGGGGGATTGCCTTCCGGCACGGCGATGGCGCCCGCGGACGAAGAACCGGAAGAGGTCCTCGTGGTCGAGCCTATCGACGCGGTTGAGGCCGCACCGGCCGCTGCCGAGTCCGACCTGCTGCCACCTCCTGCGGTCATGGACTTCCTGTCCGAACCCGCGCAGGATGCCGCTCAGCCGGCGGAGGAGGAAGCCGCCGATGCGCTCTTCGCTCTGAACGAACCCTTCGCCGTCGAGGACCTTCCAGAACAGGCACGACCGGAAGGCAGTGAAGACACCCTCGCAGACCTGAACCAGCCGTTCACCCTTCAGGAGCCGCTCGCAAAAGACGAAGAGGAAACGGCAAGCGATGCGCTCTTTGCACTGAACGAACCCTTCGCGGTCGAGGAGCCTGTCGCTCCCTTCGACGAATCGCCGTCGCAGCTCGACGTACACCCGGGAACTGCCGCAGAACCAGCCGAAGAAACGGCAAAGCGGTCGGACGATTTTACGACGGACACGCTCGCGGAACTCTATATTTCACAGGGATTCTTCGAGAAGGCTGTCGACATCTACGAGCGAATGCTCGTCGACAACCCGAACAGCAAGGGACTGAAGGACAAGCTGGCTCATGTCCGTGCCATGGCTGCAGCCGCTGCACCCGCTGATACCGCTGATTCTGAAGCGGCATCCCTTGCGATGGATACAGAGGGAGTGCCGGATCAGGAAGAGCCGAAGAACTCCCGCGAGGCGGATATCTTCACGGCACCGTCGGCAGAACAGCCCCGGCTCGATGACTGGGAACTGTCTGCCACGCGGGTGACCCCGGACGCCGGGCGCGACATGCCGAAGGCGGCCGGCACGAGGACGCAGCCGAAGCATTTTGATGTGGGGTTCGAACCACGGGAATACGTGCCTCCCGATGCTGTTCCCCGGCGCCCGGCGCCCGATGCCGCGGATGCACCCCGGGGCCCGGTCCAGACGCAGCCCGGGCAGACCGCTGGAAAGAGGGAATCCGGGGAACGACCCTCAACAGCACGCAGAAAAGAGACGGTCGATCGATTGGAAAGCTGGCTCAAGAACATCAAGAAGGAGTCTTAAATGCCCTTTTCCGACATCCTCAAAGAAGTGGTGCACGGCACGGATGGGGCTCTCGGCGCCTTGATCGTCGGCCTTGACGGCATTCCGGTGGAGGAATATTCCGTAAACAGGGAAATGGATCTTCTCTCCATGACCGTGGAATACTCCGCGCTGCTGAAGGAGATCGAAAAGGGATCGCAGGCGGCCCACCTCGGCACAACGAGGGAAGTGACGGTCATCGCCGAGAAGGCAATGATCATGCTGCGCCGCCTGAATGACGAGTATTTCTTCGTCCTGATCATAAGCCCTGAGGGGAACTTCGGCAAAGGGAGGTTCCTCCTCCGCATGTCGGTGCCCAAACTGCTGAAAGAATTTTAGGAAGCGATATTCGCGCGTTTCCTGTCCAATTCGTAAACTGCCTCAGGCAGTTTTTTATTTTGTGCGGGGGGAAACATGCACATCCTGATCATCCACGGGCCGAACCTGAACATGCTCGGGAGACGAGAGCCCGATATCTACGGAACCTTCACGCTTGAGGACATCAACGGCCGCATGGCCGCTCTGGCGCGGGAACTGGGGACGGAGATCTCCTTTTTCCAGTCCAACCACGAGGGAGAGCTGGTTCAGAAGATCCAGGACGCGATGGGAATCTATGACGCGCTCGTGATCAATCCGGGCGCCTATACGCACACGAGCGTGGCGCTTCGGGACGCGATTGCCTCGACCGGAATCCCCACGATCGAGGCCCATATCTCCAACATTTACCGCCGCGAGGAGTTCAGAAAGCATTCGTATATCTCGGGTGTGGCAGTCGGCCAGATCACCGGCTTCGGCCCGGACAGCTACCTGCTCGCGCTCCGGGCGGCTGTGGCGCAGGTGAAGAACGGCAGGCGGAACCCATGACCAAGCCGGAACAGCACCGCGTCGACGGACTCAGGAAACTGATGAAGGCGGAAGGGGTCACGGCGCTGCTCGTGACCAAACGCGAGAACGTGCGCTATCTCACCGGGTTTACCGGTTCGGCGGGGTCGGTCCTTGTCGCCGCGGGCAGGCCCTGGCTGATCACCGATTTCCGGTATAAGCTCCAAGCCGCACGGGAAACGTCGGACGTACGCGTCCTTATCCAGAAGAAGGATTTTCCCGCGGCTCTCCGGGAGGCCGCTCAGCGGGCGGGCGTCGAGAACCTCTGGTTCGACGAGACGCACGTGACGATCGACAGCATCAGGAAGCTCCGGAAGCAGGGCCTGCGGCCCAAGGAGTATCGCGACCTCGTCGGGGAATTGAGGCAGCGGAAAGACGCCCGGGAGCTGCGACACATCCGGGAGGCGGTCCTGCGCGCTGAAGATTCATTCCGCCAGCTGAAAAAGTACATCCGGCCGGGAGCCCGTGAGCGGGACCTGGCGTTCATGCTCGAATTCCTGATGCGCGAAAGGGGCGCACGCAAGGCGGCCTTCGACACGATCATTGCCTCGGGCAGGAACGGGGCCATGCCGCACGCGTCCACGACTGACCGCCGCATCCGGCAGGGCGATCTTGTCACCTTTGACTTCGGCGCCGAGGCGGATGGATACTTTTCGGACATCACGAGGACCTACTGCGTGGGCCGGCCTTCTCCGCGTCAGCGGGAGATCCATGCGCTGGTGCAGGCGGCCCAGGAAGCGGCGATCGGGTGCGTGCGCTCCGGCATGGCCTGCAAGGCCCTGGACGCTGTTGCCCGGGACATCATCAGGGACGCGGGGCACGGAGAGCACTTCGGCCACGGGACCGGTCATGGCATCGGGCTGATGGTGCATGAAGGACCCTCCCTCTCACCGCTGTCCAGGGACCGGGTAGCCGAGGACATGGTGTTCACCGTCGAGCCGGGTGTCTATGTCCCCGGCTGGGGCGGCGTGAGAATCGAAGACATGGTGCTGGTGACGAACAGAGGGGTCAAGACGCTCACGAGTCTGCCGCGGGAGCTGGAGGGACTGAAGAACCTCTAGCGCGGCCTGGCGATGCGTTTTTGCAGCAAACGGCGAAAAAACACGGAATGAAAGGGAGGGAGCAAGAAGGTGCCGGTATCGACAACGGAATTCAGAAACGGATTGAAAATAGAGATTGATGGCGAACCCTACGTGATCGTGGAGTTCCAGCACGTGAAGCCCGGAAAGGGCGGGGCGTTCGTGAGGACCAAGTTCAAGAGCCTCAAAACGGGCAACGTGACCGACAAGACGTTCAGGGCCGGAGAAAAAGTCGACGTCCCGGAGCTTGAGGAAAAGAACATGCAGTACCTCTATGCAGCCGATAAGGACCGCGTGTTCATGGATACGAGCAGCTACGAGCAGGTCTCGATGAGCGAGAAGCAGCTCGGCGACAACATCAACTACCTCAAGGAGAACATGGAGATCAAGGTCCTCTATCACAAGGGGCAGCCCATCAACATCGAGATCCCCATGTTCGTTGAGCTCGCCATTGCAAAGACGGATCCCGGGGTGCGCGGGGACACGGCATCGGGCGGATCGAAGCCGGCCACCCTCGAGACCGGAGCAGTGGTGAAGATCCCCTTCTACCTCAACGAGGGGGACATAATCAAGGTGGACACGCGCACCGGGACATTCATCGAGCGGGTCAAGAAGTAATAGCGGGGAAAGAGAGCGTTCTCTCCTGCAGGCCGGGGCGCGGGCTGCTGCCGAAGTCGGTGCCTTGATACGCCCGACCGGTGTGCGTGATCACCGTGATGGCGTAAGCGGTCCTCCCTGCCACACATCCTGGAAAAGGAGTAACCATGAACCTGAAAGAGCTCAAGGAACTGATAGAGATGTTGAAGGACACGGACATCTCGGAGGTCGAGATCGAGCGTTCCGGCGTGAAAGTGCGGCTCCGGAAGGGCGGGGACGTCACGTACCATCCGGCCATGCCGCGCATGGACTATCCGCCTTCCGCCATTATTGCGCCCGTTGTTTCGGAAACCCCGGCCGCTGCGACTCCCGCGGAAAAGGCCGCGGAGCCCGCCACGTCGAACCAGACAAAGGTGACCTCACCCATCGTGGGTACGTTCTACCGCTCCAGTTCGCCGGAAAAACCGGCGTACGTCGAGGTCGGCGCCGTGGTGAAAAAGGGACAGGTGCTCTGCATCATCGAGGCAATGAAGCTCATGAACGAGATCGAGTCCGAGACGGCCGGAAAGATCGTCCAGATCCTTGCGGAAAACGGACAGCCGGTGGAGTATGGTGAGCCCCTCTTTGTGATCGAGCCGGCATAGCACGGCACCGGCCGCAAAGCAAATCCGGCAGCAGGGAACTCTCCGGCATTTGAAACATGACATCTGATCTTCTTCGAGGAGTTATGCGTGTTTAAAAAAATACTGATCGCCAACCGCGGCGAGATCGCGCTCCGCGTCATCCGGGCGTGCAAGGAAATGGGCATCAAGACCGTCGCGGTACACTCCACGGCGGACGCGAATTCGCTGCATGTCCGGTTCGCCGATGAGAGCGTTTGCATCGGCCCTCCCAAGAGCGCCGACAGCTACCTCCACGTACCGAGCATCATCAGCGCAGCCGAGATCACCGATGCCGAGGCCATCCACCCGGGCTACGGCTTCCTGGCCGAGAACTCAAGCTTCGCCGAGGTCTGCAATTCCACGGGGATCCGGTTCATCGGGCCGAGCCCCGAGAGCATCAAGCTCATGGGAGACAAGGCAAAAGCGCGCGAGATGGCGGTCAAGGCCGGCGTCCCGGTCCTGCCCGGCAGCAACGGCGTCGTGACGGAGGAGAGCAGCGCCATCGAGATCGCGCGCGAACTGGGTTTCCCGGTCATCGTGAAGGCCGCGGCCGGCGGCGGAGGCAAGGGCATGCGGGTCGTGATGGCCGAGGCCGATTTTGCGAACGCTTTCGTGATGGCCCAGGCCGAGGCGCTGGCGTCGTTCAGCAATGCCGACGTGTATATCGAGAAGTACATCCTGCAGCCGCGCCACATCGAGATCCAGATCATGGCCGACGAGAAGGGGAATACCGTCTACCTGGGAGAGCGCGAATGCTCGATCCAGCGAAGGCACCAGAAGCTGATCGAAGAGGCCCCTTCGGTCATCGTCGACGAGGGTTTGCGGAAGCGGATGGGCGAGATGGCCGTCGCCATTGCGAAGTCGGTGCGCTACCGGAACGCGGGCACGATCGAGTTCCTGATGGACGAGGACCGCAAGTTCTATTTCATGGAGATGAACACGAGGATCCAGGTCGAGCATCCCGTGACGGAGATGGTCACGGGAATCGATCTCGTGAAAGAGCAGATCCGGGTCGCTGCGGGAGAGCCGCTCTCGTTCTCGCAGGACAGCGTCAGGGTCAGCGGCCACAGCATCGAGTGCAGGATCAACGCGGAGGACCCCGAGAAATTCACGCCGTCGCCGGGGACCATCACGGCCTTCAATCCGCCGGGAGGGCTTGGCGTGCGCGTGGAGACGGCCGCCTATACCCAGTACGTGATTCCCCCCTACTATGACTCGATGATCGCAAAACTGATCGTGCATGCACCGACCCGGGATGAGGCGATCATGCGGATGGAGCGCGCGCTCGACGAGTTCATCATCGAAGGGGTCAAGACCACGATCCCCATGCACAGGAAGATCCTTGAGGACCCTGATTTCCGGAAGGGCGACATTTCCACGAAATTCATGGAGCGGTACAATACTCCGGCGAAATGACATCAAAGGGCTCTGCCTGATCCTGGACCGCGACCTGCTCCGCGGCGAGCCCGGACAGGTCATGCTGTCCGCCCTCGCGGCGGGCGTGCGCTTCTTTCAGTATCGCAGCAAGAACGAGCCCCGGAAGGACATCTATCACGCTTCCCTGCAGCTCGCCGGCATCGCCCGGGGGGCGGGCGCGCTCTTCATCGTGAACGATCATGCCGATATTGCTGCTGCGACGGGGGCCGACGGGGTTCACCTCGGCCAGGGAGACCTTCCGATCGCGGAAGCGCGGAAAGTACTCGGCGAAGGGAAGATCGTCGGATTGTCGACGCACAGCAGGGGACAGGCGCTGGCCGCGGAAACTGCCGGCGCCGATTACATCGGCTTCGGCCCGATCTTTGCTACTTCGACCAAGGACGCCGGCGTTGCCCAGGGCGTGGAGCGCATCAGGGACATCAAGCAGGCCGTCCGGGTCCCGGTCATCGCCATCGGCGGCATCAACCGGGACACCATCCGCGCGGTGATGAGCGCAGGCGCCGACGGTGTTGCCGTCATTTCAGCGGTTCTTTCGGCCCCGGACCCGTCGCGGGCAGCGGCCGAACTCATTGGTCTGATCACGTAGTACCTAACAAATCAAATTCTTTATAAGACGGCAAGAAAATTTCTCGCAGAGGCGCTGAGCTCGCAGAGAAAATCAAAAAATAATTCGCCATGAAAGACTTTCGGGTTTTGGTTTTAAACTCTGCGTACTCCGCGTGCTCCGCGAGAGACGCCTTTAGCTTCTGGTTTTGATCCGGCCTGTCCGGGTTAGGGGGGCACCATGAAGAAACTTCTCTCCATCATCGTTATCCTGCTTCTGTTCGCCTGCACCCGGCAGGATGATACCGTGATCAAGATCGGCGCCGCGGGTCCCATGACGGGAGACCAGAGCAAAATGGGCATCGATCTCAGGAACGGCGCGGAGCTTGCCGTAACTGAATGGAACGACAAGGGCGGCCTCCTCGGGAAAAAGGTCCAGCTCGTGCCCGGTGATGATCAGTCGGATCCCAAGCAGGCGGTGTCGATCGCGAACAAGTTCGTCAACCAGAAGGTGACTGCCGTCGTGGGCCACTGGAACTCCAACTGCTCCATCAACGCGGCGCCCTATTACGACGCCGCCGGGATCGTCGCCATCAGCCCCGCCTCGACGAATCCGCGGCTGACCCAGCAGGGCTTTAAAACCATCTTTCGCGTTTGCGGCACCGACGACCAGCAGGGCGGCGTTGCCGCGGAATTCGTTCTCAGGACCCTGAAGCCGAAACGGGTGGCGATCCTGCACGACAAGACGACCTACGGACAGGGTCTCGCGGATTATTTCAGGAAATCCGTCGAGAACAAGGTGACCGTCGCGTTCTATGACGGGATCCAGACGAAGGACCCCGATTACAAGGCCGTCCTGACGGCAATGAAGGAAAAGAAGCCCGACGTTTATTTCTTCGGCGGCGTCTATCCCGAAGCGGGCAGGCTGGTGCGCCAGGCGAAGGAAGTGGGCATGAACATACCCATGATCACCGGGGACGGCGTGTACGACCCGACGTTCGTGGCCATTGCGGGAAAGGCTGCCGAGGGGACCTATGTGACCTTCGGCAAGGACCCCTCGGGTCTGCCGACGTCCCGGACATTCAACGAAAAGTACAAGGCACGATACGGAGAGCCCGGGCCCTACTCGATCTATGCCTACGATGCAGCCAATATCATCCTGACCGCCATGCAGCAGACGGGGACGACGGACGGGTTGAAGGTCGCCGATTTCATATCGAAGAACACCTTTCACGGCGCATTCGGCGACATCTCCTTCGACCGGAACGGCGATGTTGCCAAGGCGCCCTACGTGGTATGGCAGGTCAGGGATGGGAAGTTCGTGGAAGTGCGGTGAGGGGCATCGCACACGGCAAGCGGTAACCTGCACAAATTGAAAGGCAGTGACGTGCCGGGCAACGTTGCCCTTTCGAATTTTTCATTTTCCCTTTATTGTCCCCGGTTGATCCTATGTTCACGCAACAGCTGATAAACGGCCTGGCCCTGGGTGCGGTCTACGCACTGATCGCGCTCGGGTACACCATGGTCTATGGCATCCTGCAGCTCATCAATTTCGCGCACGGCGAAGTTTACATGCTCGGCGCCTACCTGGGCATCATTGTCTTCGGCGCCCTCACCGCGCTCGGGCTCCCCTCCTACAGCCTCGCCCTGACGCTGGTTATCACGGTCCTTGTTTCCATGCTCTTCTGTGCCATGTTCGGCGCGACCATCGAACGCCTGGCCTACCGCCCGCTCCGGAACGCATCCAAGCTCGCGCCGCTCATCAGCGCCGTCGGCATGTCAATCATCCTCCAGAACTTCGTGATGCTGAGCCAGGGAAAGGAGTACAAGAACCTTCCCCCCCAGTTTCCCTCGGAAGGGCTCACGATCTTAGGCGCCAAC
>DATIZR010000002.1 GCA_035516965.1 Nitrospirota bacterium | reverse complement strand
CGCTCATGGAAATGCATATGCACGCCCTCCGGCTCGTTGCTGACGGCAGGGAAAGCATCACCCAGGCCAGGACTCTCTATGACGACAACGGGGAGAAAAAGTCCGACGTGGTGGTCAAATTGAATCGTGCGAAGACCTGATTTTCGTGCGTTCGCGAGCTTGAGTACTTGGCCTTGCAGAGCGGAAAGGGCCGAAAAGCCCGAAGGGGGGGAGCTCTTTTACCGACCATTCCCGTTCCTGTAGCAGCGAACATGCCGCTGAGGGAGCATGCCGTTGTTTGTATTCGTTGCACAGAGAGGACGGCTTTCACGGGGAGATGCCTGCAACTTCCCGTCCCTCCACTCCCTCTACTCATACTTTTGTCATGCTCCTCTCCTATGCGTTTTGCCCCCTGATTTTTATCAGTGCTATGATTAAAGTGTTCCCTCCGGTTCCGAATGTTATTTCCCGGGAACCGCCGGTATTTGCCGCAAGGGGGGGAAGAAAGGAGCATGACATGCGTTATCGTCTTTTCGGAAGGACAGGCATGTATGTCTCGGAGCTGACGCTCGGGACCATGACCTTTGGCGGAAAGGGGTTCTGGGAATCCATTGGAAGGCTGACACCCGATGAGGCAGAACGGCTCATTGCCACGGCACTCCATACCGGCGTCAACGTTATCGACACGGCGGATGTGTACTCCGAGGGCGAATCGGAGCGGTATGTGGGCGCGGCGCTCGCCAGGCTGAACTGGCCTCGCGACCAGGTCATCGTGGCGACGAAGGTGCGAAGCCGCACCGGAACAGGACCGAACGATACGGGTCTGTCCCGCGGGCACATCCTGTCGTCCGTAGAGGCCAGCCTCAGGCGGCTGGGCATGGACTACATCGACCTCTACCAGATCCACGGCGCCGACCTCGATACGCCGATCGAAGAAACACTGCGCGCCCTCGACGACGTGGTGCGGAGCGGGAAGGCTCGCTACGTGGGATACAGCAACCTGACGGCCTGGCAGGCGATGAAGGCGATCGCCCTGTCCGAGTCCCGCGGGCTCGCACGCTTCGTGAGCGCCCAGATGTACTATTCCCTCGCGGGCCGGGACATCGAGCGCGAGGTCGTGCCGCTTGCAATGGACCAGGGCCTGGCCATCCTGCCCTGGAGCCCGCTGGCCGGAGGTCTGTTGTCGGGCAAGTTTGATCTTGAGACGCCCGGGCCTGCCGGTGCGCGACGCACGACCTTCGATTTCCCGCCCGTTGACCGTGTGCGGGCGAAGGCCGTTCTGACAGAACTGCGCGCCGTGTCCGCGGACACGGGAACATCGATCGCCCGCGTTGCGCTTGCGTGGCTCCTGACGAGGCCCTTCGTCACCAGCATCATCATCGGCGCAAAGACGTCGGAGCAGCTCCTGGATAACCTGGCTGCGACAGAGCTGGTGCTTGCGCCGGAGCAGGTAGCCCGTATCGAAGCTGCGAGCGCTCTTCCGCCGGAATACCCGGGATGGATGGTCGAGCGGCAGACGCGCGACCGGAGGCCGCTTGCTGAGGTAAAAACGGAAACGCGGAAGGCGGCCTGAAGTGATGCACCAGCAGTAGCCGACGGCAGAAGCCGGAGGGAGATGGTGGACCTGACCTGACGGCTAATGATTCGCAGCAAGGCTGCGAATGAGAAGCCTTCCACGGCGCCTGCCGCATGAATGCGTAGCCCGTCCCTCTGTTGGGTCGGGCTGTTTGTATTTTCCGCGTCTGTCATGGGAAGCTCTCCATTCTCCTTCTCAGGAGATAATGAAGCACAGCGTAATTTCTGCAGACATCTCATGATCCCGCAATACGCCTTTGTGCGTACAACTGCTGATTCCACTTCAGCAGAGGGAACAATCCCGGTGCGAGCAGCCCGAGCACTGTTGCGCCACAGGCGGTGATATACTTTTAGTAGATCGACATTGCGAGAAAAAGAAACTGGGAGGTGAATGATCATGAAGGAGTTTTCATGTGAAAAACTGGGCCACAAATGCAGCGTGGTCCTGAAGGCTCCGACAGAGGAGCGGCTTGCTGACATGGCGTCTCTTCATCTGCGGGAAGCCCACGGTGTGACATCGCTTTCCCCTCAGGATGTGGCGAAGATCAAGAACCTTTTTATTAACCGTACTGCGCCGGATGCTGCGGCCGTTGTTGACAGCATATTCGAAAAATACAATTGCAATGGCGAGCCGGAATGCACCAGGCGGTATATAGCAGAAGCCGAGATGATCCTGAACAACAGCAGGACAGCCCGTCAGAGGGAGCTCAAGGCAGCGTGACGAGAGCACCCCTGGGCGCCGGAGAGGAGATCCGGTCTTAAGGAGTATTCTCATGCTCCTCGGATGAACAAAGATAAAGAAGAGCCCGCATTGCCCCGGGGAGCGGGCTCTTTGTGCAGTATTACGAAGCGGGCCGGCGGATCGTCTGCACCCGTTTCGAACAGCATGGATGCGCATGCGGGGCTCAGGATGTGACCGGTGACCTGAGCGGTCGTCAAACTCGGGAGAGGTTACGGGAGAAGTCCTTATGATCGGTATAACGGGTGCGAGCGGTCAGCTCGGTTCTGGCATTCTGAGGCTGCTGGTGGGCAAGATTCCTCCGAAGGATATTGTCGCGGTGACGCGGACTCCGGCAAAGGTTGCCGCTTTCTCAGCACAAGGGGCGACAATCCGAACCGGTGATTTTGATGTTCCGGGAGGGCTTCTGCCGGCATTCAGAGGGATAGAAAAACTGCTGATCATTCCGACATCGGACCTTCGGACCGGGGTGCGCCGGAAGCAGCACTGCGCCGCGGTGAGGGCAGCCGTCGGGGCAGGCGTTCATCATATCATCTATCTCTCGACCGTCGGCGCGAGGCCGGGGCCGGACCTCTTTGACACGCATTTCTCCACGGAAATGGCTCTGTTCGAACTCGCGACGGTATGGACGGTCATCCGCATGTCGCTTTATGCCGACAATCTTCTGGCTGTTCTTCCCCGGGCAGTCACGTCCGGGACTTATGCAGCGCCGGACGCCGCTCCGGTGGCCTACGTGTCCCGCGACGACGTGGCAGCGCTTGCGGCCGGCGTCCTGGCGACACCGGGGCACGAGGACGTGACCTACTACGCGACCGGCCCCCGGGCAGTCACGCAGGAAGAAGTTGCCGCAGCAGCAACGAAGGCTTCAGGCAGGCCCGTCTCCCGTGTGCCGATCACGCCTGAGCAGCTTCGGCAGGGGCTCGTTGAGGCCGGGTTGCCCGCGGGAGCCATACGCGCCTATCTGGACATCCAGGAAGCAATGCGAACGGGTGCGTTCGATATGGTCAGCGGAGACATGACAAGGCTCGCCGGGAGGCCTGCGGAGCCGCTCGACGCATTCCTCGACCGCAACAGCAAGGTTCTCACTCCTGCACCTTAAGTGAGCGCACGAGGCCGCTGCCAGCCGTAAACCGGTCCTTCCGGTGCGGGTTTCTCTTACCCTTTAGAAGTGCTCCCGTTCACGCTGTTCCGGAGGCTCGTCTTTTTTAAAGCCGGCGCTCCGGCCCCAGGCGCTGACCTGCCAGTTGTCCATGATGGTTGACTTCAGGAACCATGGCGGAAGGGGAAGCTTCAGCCGCCTGGACAGGGCATAGACGTAGGGTTCGTACATCTGACGCAGTTCGTTCAGGCGAGTGGTCGCTTCGTTGTCGTCCCTCAGACGGATGCTGGCCGAACCCAGGAGCGAGCGGAGTTCGCTCAACTGAGCGGGATCGAGACGGTCACGGCCTGCCGCGCGGGGAGGAACGTGCAGAACGAGCGCAAGGTCCACGACCGCGTGCCGCGCCATGGAGAACGTGAGTTGGGCCTGGCGGACATGCTCGCCTTCGAGGCAAGCGATGACGAAGGCGCAGGTGTCGAGCATGGATGTGAGCGCGGAGAGCCAGGACTGGTTGTCATGCTGGGAGCGGAAGTACGCCAGCACGGGGAACGCGAGGTGACTTTCGAGCAGGTCTGCCGACCAGCGCTCCCACTCGTGCAGCAGCGGGACCAGGGCGTCCAGGGAATTGCCGGCCCTGTGGCGCCGCAATATCTCGGCGGCCGTGGGCGGTGAGCCGGCGCGGGCGTCGAGGAGCGAGATGTTGACTTCGCGCCGTGAGAAGGACTGGTTCACGGCAGGCAAATAGCTGATGACGAGCGCTAGGAAAGCGAACCCCATGCCTGCCTCGAGCACGATGAGCGTACGGGCAATCGGTGTCAAGGGGACCACGTCGCCCAGTCCGAGCGTGAAGAACGTGGTGCCGCTGAAGTACAGGCATACGCCGAAGTCCACGACGCCCTCCGGCGTCTTGATGACATGGTCCAGAGCCGAGTAGAGGAAAGCGAAGCCGGTGATGAGCACCAGCGCCCAGAGCGCGAGCAGCAGGGGAAGGGAGAGGGGGCCGAAAAAACCCAGCACCGTTTCCCGGCGCCTCCGGGGGAGCAGCGCGGCGACAGCTCCCGACCAGAGCGTCCAGGTCAGGCGGTAAAACAGCCGAACGAGACGGTAGCGGCGGGTCACGCGGCGCGGAAGCACGACGGCTTCGAAGGCGTCCCAGAGCACGACAACAATGAGAAGGACGCCGATCAGTATCTTCAACAGTGACATGGGCACCTCCTTCCGCGAATAGTACCAGGGAACGGAGAAGCAGGTCCTGTCCCCCCGTGTCGGAGACCGCGGTAATTCGTGATTAAAGTATAGCAGAGAGCTGCGGGATCCCTCCGGCGTTCTTCCCCGTCGTGGTTGAATATTCATCCCCGCGGCACTTGACACTGCATCAGATGCGTGGGAAAATAAAACGGTGCGAGAGAGAAACGCGGCGAACATCGATATCAATAAGGGGGAAGCCGGGAAGGGCAGTTCGCCCTGCGACCTCAGAGAGAGCGGGTCGGTCATTATGAATTCCAGAACCATCACTGTATTGCTCATCGAAGATAATCCGACCGACGTCCTGCTCATCAGGGAATTCCTGTCCATCAGTGTGAAGGTGCCTTACGGACTGACCCATGCCGACCGGCTCACGAGCGGTCTGGCGCATATGAGAAGCGGCGCGTTCAGCATCGTCCTGCTCGATCTCGATCTGCCGGACGGCAGCGGCCTCGGGACCTTTGAAGCGGTGCACGCGGAGGCGCCCGGGATGCCGGTCATCGTGCTGACCGGCAACAATGATGATGGAGTTGCCATCGAGGCCGTCCAGAAGGGGGCCCAGGATTACCTGGTAAAGGACCAGGTCACCGCAGGCCTGCTCGACCGCGCTATCCGCTACGCGATCGAGCGCCAGAAGCTGCTCAGCCAGATCGAGCAGTCGAGGAGCGAGATCAAGACGCTGCGGGGATACCTGCCGATCTGCGCGAGCTGCAAAAAGATACGCGATGACAAGGGCTACTGGACCCAGATCGAAGCATACATCAGCGCGCGGTCGGACGTGGAGTTCAGCCACGGCCTGTGTTTGGACTGCTTTCACAGACTGTATCCCGAGCTGCCCTTGCCGGGGGACGAAGCATGAGTGACCGGGGATCATAGGCCCAAATGATCGCCCGCTATGCTGCTGCCATCGAATTTCCCAGGGGATGGATCGTTCTCAGCCGCTGAAGGAATGTCCGGGAGATTGCCTGCTGCCTTTGAGAGGCAGCAGGCCGTCTTCATTCTCGCCGATCCCCGGGACCGCGCCAGCAGATGAGCTTTCATCGGCACGGGCTTCCCACAAGAGAGACTTTCCGCACTCGATCGTTCGATTGTCAGTCCTTATTACTTTTCTGATTCTTCCTCATACTTTCTTACACTGGTCCACTGCTGGTCCTGCTTGACAGTTCCCTCCCGCGGCGCTAAACATGAAATGAGAGAGATTGAGCCTGTCGCAGTCCTCTCCAGGCGCGTGCATCATGAAAAAGCAATTTGCTCAGCATCGAAGAAGACGGGAATGTCGCATACTGAAGGAGGATACTGTCATGAAGATAGGTATTATTGGTTCTGGCAACATGGGCTCGGGGCTCGCACGCTGCATTGCCGCCGCCGGCCATGATGTCCTTTTAACGGCCAAGGACATCGCCAAAGCAGATACGATCGCGAAAGAGATAGGACCGAAGGTAAAGGCTGTTCCACCGCCGGAAGTCGGAAAGGGCGTGGACCTGCTCATAGCCGCCACGCCGGCGGGATCGCAGGTTGAAGCGCTCCGGAGCGCGGGAGATCTCAGGGGAAAGATCGTCATCGACATCGCGAATGCGCTCAAGCCCGATTTCTCCGGCCTGACCGTCGGCTTCACGACGTCCTTTGCCGAGGAGCTGGCAAGGTCGCTTCCCGGCGCCAGGGTCGTGAAGGCCTTCAATACCATCTTTGCGCAGGTGCTTCGGGAAGGACCTGATTTCGGCAACGGGGTCCGCGCGGCCGCCTATTACTGCGGCGATGATGAAGGGGCAAAGAAAACGGTGCATGCGTTGATCGAGAGCATGGGCTTCGACGCCATCGACGCGGGGCCGCTCCAGAACGCGCGCTACCTTGAACCGATGGGCTATCTCAACATCTGGTTCGGATACACGGCAAAGCGCGGCACGGGCATCGCGTTGAACCTGATCAAGCGCGGAGAGGGGATCGCGCGCAAAACCAAGGCCGCGTGAGCCTAACGGCCCTTTCGTTCCGTTCCCGGAGCGGGCACGCCTTGGTCTTCGTGTTTCCGCGCTTCCGTTTCGCCGGGTTAACTCCCGGGATCCAGGGAGAGTCAGCGTGACGGATTCCTCTCGCTGCACACGACAGCATGAGCGCAATAAAAAAGGGACTCATGGAAGAGTCCCTCATGTGGCTGAAGTATTGCGCCCGCAGTAACTACTGGCCCAGTTCCTGTCCTGCCTGATAGGCTTCCCCGAGTGCTGCCGGATGCTTCAGGATGTCACCCTTGGCATCAATGCCGGAGTAATACAGAACCCGATGCTCCGGCACGCTCACGGTCCGGAAGAAGGCCTTTGACGTCTCCGCGGCGCACCGCTCACTGCCTTCCTTCTTCATTCCGCCGACCAGCAGCAGCAGCCCCCTTCGCCCCCGCGGACCGGCGGGGATCTCCTTCTTCAGCAGGTACTTCTCGCACCAGAAGGCCTGGCACCGGTCTATCATCGCTTTTGTCTGCGCGCTCACGCTCGAGAAAAAAATGGGAGAGGCGAGCACGATCCGCTCGGCCGAGCGGATCGCGTCAAAGACCTCCGCCATCTCGTCCTTGTGGATGCAGACGCCGGTCGCTGTGCAGCCCCCGCAGTCCTGGCAGGGCTTGATGGTCATGGTGGCGAGCGGGTAAACCTGAAGATCATGCCCCGCTTCGCGCAGGGGCTTCAGCGCCTCGTTCAGCAGGATTGCGGTATTGCCGCCGGGACGGGGGCTGCCGTTGAATGCGACGATCTTCAATTAGCTATTCCGCCTTCCTGAATGCCTGCTTCCTCGCCTTGCAGACAGGACATTCATCCGGGGCCGCTCCCTCGGCGGTGTAGCCGCACACGGTGCATACGAAGTAGTCGAGCGTCTTGTTCCTGCCCGCGCTTTCAAGGTTGTCCAGTGCCTTCTTGTAGAGCGCTGCATGGACCTTCTCCACCTCGTTCGCAAAGGTGAAGCTGCGGAGCGCGAACTGCTGTCCCTCGGCCACCGCGTCGTCGATCATGCGGGGATACATCTTCTGGAACTCGTAGGATTCCCCGGTGATGGCTTCCAGGAGATTCTCCCGTGTCGACTTGACGCCCTTGAGCTCGCGCAGGTGGTTATGGGCATGGATCGTTTCCGCAGCGGCAGCGGCGCGGAAGAGCCTGGCCGCCTGGAAATATCCCTCTTCTTCCGCTTTCTTGGCAAAGGCGAGGTATTTTCTATTCGCCTGTGATTCGCCCGCAAAAGCGTCCTTCAGGTTCTGCTCGGTCTTCGACATGGATGCTTGCCTCCTTTGGCATGCGTGGAGATAAAAGAGCCGTTCCCGTCCGGTTGCGTATTACTTGAGCCGTGCGTCGACGGCCGTCCAGTTCACGTTCTTGAAAAATGCCTCGATATAGTCGGCGCGCTTCAGCCCGTAGTCGAGCATGAAGGCATGTTCGAAAACATCCATGATGAGGAGGGGGTTGCATCCGGCAGGATGCGAGACGTCGTGCTCGTTGATCCAGAAGTTGATCAGACGGTTCGCGGTCGTGTCCTGATAGAGCGCGACCCAGCCGATGCCGCGCATGGCACCCGTTGCCTTGAAATCCTTTTCCCAGGTCTCGTAGCTCCCGAAGTTCTCGGCGATCTTCTTCACAGCCTTGCCGTCCCTGGCTGCCCCGTTCCCGCCCAGGTTCTCGAAGTAATATTCGTGCAGCCTCATGCCGTTGAACTCCCATCCAAGCCTTCTCTTGAGCTCGGCGAATTCGGGCGTCGCCGTCTTGCCGTCCTTTGCATACTGGTCAAGAGCATCGAGCACCTTGTTCGTGTTGGTCACGTAGCCCTGATACAGGGTAAAGTGGTTCTTGAGCAGGTTTTCGCTGAACCCCTGCATCCCGACAAGCTTCGCGTAATCCTTCGCTGCGTATGGCATGGTTACCTCCCGGTCATAGGGTTATGAAGAACAGTCGATACTAAATATATCAGAAAACGCGGGTATTGGCAGGC
>DATIZR010000001.1 GCA_035516965.1 Nitrospirota bacterium | reverse complement strand
TTCAGCGCTTGATTCGTCGGTGGGTGAACCAAGGTTCAGTTTGACAGCCAGCTTGATGGCGAAATCGCCCTCGCGCACCAGCGTCTGGGCTACAGGAGGGGCCTGTTGGCTTTGCGAAGATTGCGACCCGTAGTCTGCGGAGAAGGCCGCGAAGGGATACATGATCAAGGCGGCTGCCGTTAGGATGACCAGCAGCGTTTTCATATCATGCTCCTTTATTCTGCTTCTCTTCTTTTTCTATTTTACATCTCCGGGCCCGCCAAATCAAGGTGCGACCCCCGGCTCCGAAAAATGTTTTTGCTATCTCACCGTTATCTAAAGGAACTCATCATTCAAGCTCATTGAAACGGATACTTTGGCCTCACAAGATACACGGGACACATGAAATTGCACCGAGCCTTTTCTTATTATGTGAGACCCTCCCGCACTTCCAAGGTTGACTGGGTTCCCTCAAAAAAGAAAGACGGGAGGCCATTGCGAGACGGCCTCCGGACAGTGCCCTGAACCTCCTGCCACTCCCCTGTCTATGCATGCTCATGCGACCTCAGGTTGCTGAGCATCCGGGTGCTGATCGCCGCGCCGCTCAGAAGATTCGAGTGGCCAACTCCCAGCAGGGCCGCGAGATTCAGGATTACGGGGTTCATACCGACAAGGGCGAGAATACCCAGGGTTATGGCGCTCACTCCGAATAGAAGCGCCACACCGGACGGGGCAGTTTTTGTCCGCACCAGGCTGGAAAATAAAAAGCCCTCGCAATGGAGGGCGCAGAGTTGAGACGCGCGTTTTTTGCGCGTCGGTCTCGAACGGCAAGTTAGCTCCTTCGTGGTGCAATTAGCAGAGGGACATCGACAGCCGCCATCCGCCTGTTTATCTTTTTGATTCTCCATAGTCTTGCTTCACGACCGCATCCGTCGTATATCAACTGTAAATTGGAAACGCGGGCTAATTGTATATCGCTTGATCCAGGAAACGCTTCTGAAACGACGTGCGAGTGAAAAACACCGATGGTTTTCCTTTTCTGTTTTAAAGCTTTTCGGAGATCGGCGAGAGCAGAACTAGACATCTTGAAACTTCCTGCCTTGTCGCTTTCGTTCTTAACAAAGTGTAGTTCGATTCGTAAATATCGATCAGATGTCATCAAGCCACAGACTTCGCTCTGATCTTTTTGTTGAGCTCGGAATGCACGATCATGAAGTCTTCTTTTTTCGTTGTGAGGCAATATGAAAGGTTTTCTCTTCATATTTTTTTCGGAAGCTAACGCGCGCGTGAGGAGCGTTTTTATCGCGACTCACTCGACGCGGTTGTTGGTTCGCAGGCTGAGTTCGAGCGAGGTGAAACCCAACGGCTTTTTAAATCTAACGAGTTTCAAGCTGCTACCCCCGAACATCAAACGTGACAATAAACGGTGTGGCGGGCAGGGATCAAAGATGCCTTGTAAGCACGATCATGGTACAACGACAATATCATCCGCAACAGGAAGTTTTTCGCCTTTAAGCAGCGACATCGGCGGTGAAGGAAGTTGCGCCTTCCCGAACTGAAGCGCGAAGCATCTCGACACTTCGGTAATCGGACTGACCTCAATGGAAGAAATTGTCCCTGATGCTGAAATGTCTGCGACAAAAGTGAATCGTCCCAGATTGGCCGGATCTGTTAAGCCTGGCAGGACGCAGGACGTAAGGATCGCCTTCATACTTTCCCCCCAGGAAGACGCATATTGCTGCCCCTCCGGTGTTGCCAGGGCCTCTTTGCCGGATTTAACACGGGCGGCGAACTCATTGGCGTGATACACGAATGCAAGCCCTGCGGGTTGTTCGGATACTGCGACCGCGCTTTTCTGCTCGTTCAGCCGCTTGATAGTCATGATATTCTCCGTGTACATGGTCGGCTTGCCGCACTTTGTCGGGTCCCATTTCTGGGCGATGATCGACCAGCCGTTGGGCACGGTATCCGCGCAGACAGTCATGACCGAACCTACTGTTTTGTTGTCGTACCGTTCGATCATCCAGACGTTATTGGTGACTGCTACCGGACTGCCGCATTTTGCGGGATCCCATCGATCATCGATCCTCAGCCATCCCGCCGGCACAGAGCCGGCGCATACCGTCTGTGTCTCTGCAAACGACACATTGACCATGATGAAGCCGATGGCGATGACAGCACTCAGCCACATGACTAATCTCATTTCAAGCCTCCTGTCAGGTACGATGAATATTTTGTGAAATATAAGATTTATAGTCTAACGAGTGATTATCTATCCGCATCCGGCTCGGAAAGAACGATTTATCGGTATTTACCAGTTTAGTAAGAAGATTGCCTAACATCCTGCGCCTGTCGGCCCCCGGATCGGTAACACGGGGGCCTTAAAATACATGTCGATTCCAGAAAATAGTTTAGGCTCATGCAGTTATCGTGTCAAATAGAAGTTGCAGGGTTTTCGTGAAATCAAAGGCGGTTCGCAAGAGGATTTGCGTCTTGGGGAAGGATACAACTCTGCGGCTATTGCAGGAAAAAAACTGGGCACTCGATCCCCGATTAGTAGGGGAGAGTGCCCAGTTTTGGAAGTGTTTGGCTCCCGGAGCAGGACTCGAACCTGCGACATGGTGGTTAACAGCCACCCGCTCTACCGACTGAGCTATCCGGGAATGATCTGTTTTAATGAGGAAATCAGGCTGGAAAAATACCATATACAGCCTGCCCTGTCAACGATTTGTTTCCTGCACGGACCCCGTTACCCCTTATGCTATCCGCCCTCCTGGCCCCTCT
Organism: Nitrospirota bacterium; assembly: GCA_035516965.1. Lineage (NCBI taxonomy): Bacteria > Pseudomonadati > Nitrospirota > Nitrospirota bacterium. Next base: position 14,421 of record DATIZR010000001.1, on the reverse strand, counting down.
TGAGCTCGAGGATCACAAGCTTGGCGATTGCCTTCAAGGTGTCGAAAACGCCCGTTCCGTCCGTTGCGCAGGCATCGAAGTCCGGGACGCCGCGCGGATTCAAGGCCCGCCGCATCTCCTCCGCAGGCACCACGTTCGGCAGGTCGCGCTTGTTGTACTGGACGACGTAGGGGATCTTGTCGAGATCGTAGCCCTGCTCGGCAAGGTTGATGCGCAGGTTCTCGACGCTTTCGATGTTGGCCTCCATGCGCTCGATCTGGGAATCGGCGACGAAGACCACGCCGTCGACGCCCTTCAGGATGAGCTTGCGGCTGGCGTCATAGAAGACCTGGCCGGGAACGGTGTAGAGGTGAAAGCGCGTCTTGAACCCGCGGATCTCGCCCAGGGCCAGCGGGAGAAAGTCGAAGAAGAGGGTCCGCTCCGTCTCCGTGGCGAGGGAGATCATCTTGCCTTTGCTGTCGGGGTTGGTCTTCTTGTAGATCCACTGCAGGTTGGTCGTCTTCCCGCACAGGCCCGGTCCGTAGAAAACGATCTTGCAGTTGATCTCTCGCGACGAATAGTTGATAAAGGACATGAGACGGTAATTCCTCTCCTGGGGGCCTGAGCGGGGTTTAACCGAAGAGTTTGTCGATGTCTTCGTCAGTTATCTCGGCAAAGGGAGAATCGCCGCCTTTGCCCGAACCCTTTTCCGTTTCCACTTTCTGCAGGAGCTGGTCGAAGATGTGACCGAGCGTTTCAGCGCTCTTCTTGACGCGCAGCCGCACGAGGCCGAGCGACGAACGCTGATCGAAGATCACGACGAGGATGACACGCTGGCCGATGATCGAGATGTGGATGTTGTCGCGCTGCCCTTCGTGGAACAGGATGGAGAACTCTTTTTCGCCGAGGAGCTTGGCCATGCCGCCGGTTGCCGCGATGTTTCCCGCGGTGAGCGACGCGAGCGACGTGGTGTCCAGGTCCTCCGTCTCTCCCGTGGCGGCGATGAGCTGGCCGTTCTTGTCCACGAGGAACACCACCTTGGCGTTGGACTGGGCAAGAAGACGCTGCAGTTCGGCTTCGATCTGCTTGAACTCTTCTTCGTACATCACCAAGTCGGTACCCAGCATGTGCATCTCCTTGTCGAAGTGAAACAACCTTCTTCGAGCGGTTATCGGCTATTAAACCATAGTAAGGCCGCAATATCAAGCGTTTTTTTAGCGCCGTTCCACGAAAAACAGCCGGGCAAATGCTCTCCCGGCTGCTCTCGTTTCTGATGCGATGCGATTTTCAATCAGCTCCTGGACATTTCCTGGAGCTTCTTGAGGCTCTCCCAGTCCTGGTCCACGAGCTCCTGGAATCGCTCGAGCAACGCTTCGTTCCCCGGAGCGAACAGGTGCTTGAATCGGCCCTGCGGCTTGAGCCACTCGGCAACGGGCTTCTTCTTGTCCTTGGGGTCGTAGTTGATGGTCCATTTTCCACCTTCCACCTCATAGAGCGGCCAGTAGCAGGTGTCCACCGCCAGCCGGGAAAGCAGGATGGAATCGTTGGTCTGGGTCCGCCAGCCGCGGTTGCACGGGGAGACAATGCCCATATACGCAGGTCCGTTCGTGGCTAGCGCCTTTTTCACCTTGGTCATGAGGTCCTTCCAGTTGTGGGGCGAGGCCTGGGCGGCATAGGCCACATTGTGGGCCGCCATGATGCGCGTGAGGTCCTTGCGGCGCTGGCCCTTGCCCGGGACCTTGGAGCCCACAGGGCAGGTGGTCGTGTCCGCGCCAAAGGGCGTCGCGCTGGATCGCTGGATGCCGGTGTTCATGTAGGCGCCGTTGTCGTAGCAGATGTAGAGCAGCTGGTGGCCGCGCTCCATGGCGCCGGAGAGGGCCTGGAAGCCGATGTCATAGGTACCGCCGTCGCCGCCGAATGCGATGAACTTGATGTCCTTCTTGATCTTGCCCTTTTTCCGGAGCGCCCGGTACATGGTCTCGATGCCGGACGCCGTGGCGGCAGCGTTCTCGAAGGCGCTGTGCATCCAGGGTACCTTCCAGGCGGTGTAGGGGAAGAGGCAGGTCGAGACCTCGAGACAGCCCGTGGCGTTGGCGATCACCACCGGCTCATCGATCGCCAGGAGCACCTGGCGCACAATGGTCGGCGCGCCGCAGCCGGAGCACATGCGGTGCCCGCCGGAAAGGTCGTCCTTCTTGTGCGTCAGCGATTTCAGCGTCAGCGGCTTTTCCTGTGTCGTGCTCATTATTGATCTCCTAGATTCCTGGACTGGATAACAGGATATCTTATATCCGTCCATCCGGTAATTCTGTCTGAAGGATTTATCGGGTTTCTCTGTGTCGCCCTGCCTCTGTGGCCATCTCGCCTTTAGCTCCTGACGGAGAGGTAATCTTTCATCATTTTGACCTTGCCGGTCTTCGCGACCTCGATGGTCTCGTCGATCACCTGGTCCACGTCGAGCGGCATCAGGTCCCTGCCGCCGAGGCCATAGATCTTGTTGAACATCGCCGGGCCCTTGTACGGGTAGACGGCCGACGCGATTTCCATGAAAAGCGGGCCGAAGCCGCCGTAGGAGTCAGCCCGGTCCATGACGCAGACGGCCTTGGCGTTCTTAAGCGCCATCCCAACTTCCTCATAGGGGAAGGGGCGGAACATCCGGGGCTTGAGCAGCCCGGCCTTCACACCCTTCTCGCGATACCGGTCCACTTCGTCCTTTATGGTGCCTGCAGCCGAGTTTAAGGCCACGATGGCCACGTCAGCGTCCTCGAGCCGGTAGGTCTCGAAGAGCTCGTACTTCCTGCCCGTCAGCTTGGCGAACTCGGCAGACACGTCCTGCACGACCTTCTTCACGTTCAGCATGGCTTGATGCTGGGCGCGCTTGTGCTCCATGTAGTAGTCCGTCAGGACCAGGGCGCCGATGCTCTTGGGATTGTCGATGTCGAGAAGCGGATCGATGGCGATGTAGTCGCCCACGAACTTCTTCACGTCCTCGTCGGTGATGTACTGCATGCTTTCGATGGAGTGGCTGATGATGAAACCGTCCATATTGACGGCGATCGGCAGCCGCACGTCCTTGTGTTCGGCGATGCGGTAAGCCATGATCGTGTTGTCATAGGCCTCCTGGGCGTTCTCGCAGAAGATCTGGATCCAGCCGCAGTCACGCATGCCCATACCGTCGGAATGGTCGCCGTGGATATTGAGCGGTGCCGAGAGCGCCCGGTTCACGAGTGCCATCAGGATCGGAAGCCGGTAGCCCGACGCGATATGGAGCATCTCCCACATGAGCGCGAGGCCCTGAGCGCTCGTTGCCGTTGCCACGCGGCCGCCGGCAGCGGATGCTCCGATGCAGGCACTCATGGCGCTGTGCTCGCTCTCCACGAGAATCGTTTCCGTATCCACCTTGCCGTTCGACACGAAGGAGGTGAATGACTCCATGATGCCCGTCGACGGCGTGATGGGATAGGCGGGCATGACATCGGGATTCAACTGGCGGAGCGCCTCCGCAACGGCCTGGTTGCCGGTGACCGCCACGGTCTTGGTCGTCATAATTGCCATGTTATTTGCCCTCCTCTTCCATGACAATGGCCTTGTTGCCCTTCTTGCCAGGGCACTCCATGGCGCAGACGCCGCAGCCCTTGCAGTGGTCGTAGTCGAAGCCGGTCATCTTCTCGTCCTTGACCACTACGGCAGAGTCGGGGCAATAGATCCAGCAGAAGAGGCACTGGATGCAGTTCTCTTCGATCCAGCGCGGCTTATACGTGCGCCACGAACCGGTCTTGTATTCATTCGCATTGCCGGCCTTCAGGACCGTGCCGGCGTGCGGCAGCTCTTTCCAGTTCATCTGTTTCATCCCTGTTTTACCTCCTCGTACCCCCGCTTCACCGCGGCAAGGTTCCCGTCGATGATCTTTTGGGCGAACTTCTTGCCGAAGCTTCCCTTCACGTCCTCGAGCAGCACGTCCATGCCCACGATTGCCGTGGCCTTGTTCAACGCGCCAAGCATGGGCGCGTTCGGCATGGGCCGGCCGATGGTGTCGATGGCGATCTTGGTCGCATCGATGGTGAAGACCTTCTGGGAGGGCTTGGCCTTAAGCTTCTCGCGGACGTCTCTCGGGTCCCTGCTCGTGTTGATGATGAAGACCGCGTCGTCCTTCGCGCCTTCGGCAACATTGATAGCGTCAAGAAGCGTTGCATCCACGACGGCCACCACGCCGGGGTTCAGTACGGGGCAGTGCATCCGAAGGATCTTCTCGCTGATGCGGTTATAGGCGCGAAGCGGCGCGCCCGCGCGCTCCGGGCCGTACTCCGGGAACGCCTGCACATTGCGGCCGCCGGAAAGGCACGCGTCGGCAAGCACCTTTGCCGCCGTGACCGTCCCCTGACCGCCTCTTCCGTGCCACCTGATCTCAACCATTTCTGCCATGGAAACCTCCAAGTTCAGTTGAAGAGTAAAGACTGGAAATTGAATATTGATGACAGCTCGTGCCGCAGCACACATCAATGTGCAACTTCAATTGTTCCTTTTTCATTTGTGTTCGATTACATTTCCCTTCGGCCTTCGAGCGCCCGCTGGACCGTGTTCTCATCGGCATACTCGATGTCCCCTCCGACGGGAAGGCCGTAGGCGATGCGGCTCACGTTGACGCCCAGGGGCTTGATCAGCTTCGACAGGTAGAGGGCCGTTGTCTCGCCTTTGACCGTGGGGTTCGTTGCGATGATCACTTCTTTGATGCCGCCGGCTTGGACCCGATCCATGAGGCCGTCGATCTTCAGGTCTTCCGGACCGATCCCGTCCAGCGGAGAGATGGCCCCGAGGAGCGCATGGTAACGTCCCCGGAAGATGCCGGTCTTTTCGAGGATCAGAATATTGCTCGGTTCCTCAACGACGCAGATGCGCGTCGCGTCGCGGTTCGGGTCGCGGCAGATGCCGCACAGGTCGTCTTCGGTTATGTTATTGCAGACCGGGCAGAACCGGCTGTTGTCCTTAAGGTCCAGGATCGCCTGCGCGATGCCGGCTGCATCTTCCCGGGCCATGCCGAGCACGGCAAAGGCAAGCCGCTCCGCGCTCTTCCTCCCGATGCCGGGCAGCCTCATGAAGGCCTCGACCATCCTGCCGAGGGCCTTTCCGGAAACTTCGGCGGCGTGCGCAGCGGCCCTGCCCTGCCGCCGCCCCGACGATTGAGACGTTATCTCGCGCTCTTTCACCACGTCCTGCGCGCTACAGCAGCCCCGGCGGAAGCCCCATGCCGGCCGTCAGCCTGGCCATCTCTTCCTTCATCAGGTCCTGCGACTTCCGAAGGGCCTCGTTCACCGCGGCGGAGACCAGGTCCTGCAGCATCTCGATGTCCTTGGGATCCACCACGGAAGGGTCGATCTTGATCGAGACGATTTCCTGACGGCCGTTCGCGATGACCGTGACCATACCGCCGCCGGAGGACGCCTCCACGGTCTTGCCCGCAGCCTCTTCCTGGAGCTTCTTGACCCGCTCCTGCATCTGCTGGGCCTGCTTCATAAGATTACTGATCATATTCTTGGACATAGATGGCCTTTTGGGTACAAAACATCCCGGGATTGTGGAAAAAAGGAATTTTATAATAAAAGATATTTTGAGGTTTTGCAACAAAAAATGCGGGGTTTATGGAAATATTAGAAATTTAAATGTGCGCGGGAGCCGCGGTTTTCGGGAACTAATTTTCGGCTTCCTCATCAATGACTTCCCCCCCGAAGATCCTGAGGGCATCCTGAACAAGCGGGTCGTGCTCCTCAGGCTTCTTTTTTGCCGGGGACTTTGCCTTCAACGGCCGCTTTTCCACGGTTGCCGCCTGGACTTTCATGCGCACGGGGCGGTTCAGGATCTCAGCGGCGATGCTCTCGATGATCTCCCGGTTTTCCTGTTTTTCGATCTGGCTCAGCTGGAAGCTGTTTCCCTGGACGACGATCGCCAGCTCCTCGTCGGAAAGGTCGACAAGCCGGCTGTCGGCGAGAGAGGAAGCGAGGCTCGGCCGTCTCGTCCTGAGCGAGTTCATGACCCGGCCCCAGATGTCGCCCGGGGCCCCGCCCGTAGACTCCGCGGGAGGGGAGGATGGCTGGACGGGCTTCTTCGCAGCGTATTCCACGGGTCGTTCGCCCACCCGGCCAGTCGGCGCCGGCATCGCGGCCTGACCGCCCGCCAGCCGTGCTTCCAACTCCTTCATATGCGACAGAACTTCGGCAAGGGGCTTGAGCGGCGTGCGGCTGCAGGCCTTGATCATCCCCACCTCGAAGGTGAACCGCTGATGCGGCGACCAGCGCATATCATCCAGCGTCTTCGACAGGCTGTCAAAGAGAACAAGCAGCTCTTCCGCCGAGGCTCCCGCTGCCTGCTGCTTCATAGCGTCGATGTCCGCCGCGGGAAGCTCGATCATCTGCGAGGGGTCGGCCGCGATCTTGACAACAAGCAGGTCCCGGATGTGCTCTACAATGCCGGCAAGGAACTGCCGCATGTCCTGTCCCTGCTCCAGCAGGCCGTCGATCTGCACGAGCAGCCCCGCGGAGTCGCGCGACAGGAGTCCTGCGGTGAACCGGGAGAGCGCTTCCTGGGCGACGGATCCCAAGGTTGCCTGCAGGTCCTCGTCCCCGATTGCCATTCCGCTGTATGACACGGCCTGGTCCAGAAGGCTCTGGGAGTCGCGCATGCTGCCTTCTGCCGCGCGGGCGATCATGGCGAGCCCGCGGTCCGTAATCGTGATCCCTTCGGCATCCGCGATGGTGCGGAGCCGCCCGATGATCTCGTGAAGCGACACGCGCTTGAATCCATAGCGCTGGCAGCGGGAAAGGATCGTGGCGGGGATCTTCTGGGGTTCCGTGGTGGCGAAGATGAAAATCACATGGGGCGGAGGCTCTTCGAGGGTTTTCAGCAGGGCGTTGAACGCCTCGTTCGTGAGCATGTGCACTTCGTCGATCACATACACTTTGTTCTTGCCGCCTGCGGGCGCGTACTTCACAGCCTCGCGGAGCTCACGGATGTGCTCGATCCCCCGGTTCGATGCTCCGTCGATCTCGATGACGTCCATGGACGTGCCAGCGGCCGTTTCCAGGCAGGAATCGCATTTGCCGCAGGGCGACGGAGTGGGCCCTTCCACGCAGTTCAAAGCCTTTGCCAGGATGCGCGCCGTGGTCGTCTTGCCGACGCCGCGGGGGCCGGAGAACAGGAAGGCATGGGCCAGCCGGCCCGAGGTGATCGCGTTCTGAAGAGTGCGGGTGATGTGCGCCTGTCCGGCGACGTCCTCGAAGACCTGGGGTCTCCACTTTCTTGCCAGGACCTGGTAGCTCATGACGTACCTCGAAGGGACAGTGCCATTGTACCACAGTGGCATCGCATGCCTGAAAATAAAAAAGGCTCACAAACCCGGGCTCCCCTGCGGCACACCGGGAACCCGTTTACCGCTGCTTCCTTCCGGACCTGACGGGGTTCACGGGACCGCGGTTGCGCAGGACCCGGGCTTATGAGCGCTACGTCTTACTGTATTTGAAAATTGAAAATCGTAAATTGCAAGGTTCAGGCTTACAATTCGTTCGATAAAAATGGCGGAGAGGGTGGGATTTGAACCCACGTTAGGTTTCCCTAAACACGCTTTCCAAGCGTGCGCCTTCAGCCGCTCGGCCACCTCTCCAGGACTATCGCTGTTGCAAGGAAAAGAACGGGAAATTCAAAATTTCAAATTTGCACGTTGCACGGTACATTTCGGGGTAACTGGCGGAGAGGGGGGGATTTGAACCCCCGGTGGAGTTACCCCCACAACAGTTTTCGAGACTGCCGCCTTCAGCCGCTCGGCCACCTCTCCGTGCAAACTCGATTCTCGATCGTTGTCCTGCGCGCGGAGTCCGGAGAAACACGATCATCAGAACTGCTGCATCGCCCTCGCGACTCCGGACTATGAGCTCCCTACGCCGCGGCCTTCGGCTCTCAACCCCGCAAAAAAATCCTTGAGCACATCCCGGCACTCGGCTTCAAGCACTCCGGGCGTTATCGGGTACGTGTGGTTCAGTCTGCCGTCGCGCACGACATCGTAAACCGACCCGAGAGCCCCCGCTTTTGCGTCACGACAGCCATAGACCAGCCTGCTGATCCGGGCAAGCACAAGAGCGCCGGCGCACATGAGACAGGGTTCAAGGGTCACGTACAGCGTCGCATCCTTCAACCGCCACGTGCCGAGCCGGGCCGACGCTTCGCGGACCGCAAGCACCTCGGCATGGGCTACGGGGTCCTGCCACGTCTCACGCATGTTGTGAGCGGAGGCGATAACCTGGCCGTCCATCACGAGAACGGCACCGACGGGCGTCTCGCCCAGGGCCGCGGCCTTCCGGGCCTCTGCCAGCGCATTGCGCATGAAATCCATGTCGGTCGATGATTGCATAGCTGTCGCAACGGCCGCCTGTCGCACGAGCCGCGAAAATACTGGCGCGCCCAAGAGGATTCGAACCTCTGACCTACGGATTCGTAGTCCGTTGCTCTATCCAGCTGAGCTATGGGCGCAAGAAACAATGTGCACAGACGCGCAGGCATCTGTGCACAGAAGGTTTGCAGATCTCAGGAGCGACGCCTATTTCGCCACGCCGCCCTTCAGCACGATGCCTACGGACTCGTGCTGGAAAGGATGGATGTTGGGCTGCAGGGAGAACAGCCAGTTGGTCCAGATCTCTTTGCCGTTCTCGCTGACAACAACCTGCGCGGCCGGCATGTTCGGCTGGTCCGATGCTGAGGTGAACTCCTTATCGGTCATCTTGAAGTCGGGCAGGAAGTTCAGCACCTTGACCGTCATCTTCGTGTTCGGGATGGCAAGCTCTCCGCCGACGTTCACGGCATACTCTTTCTTCGTCTTTGTCGCCTTATTCTCCACCTCGAGCTTCACGGCCTTCCATTTCGCCGACACGGTACTGGAAACCACGACCTTGCGGTCAACCTTAGGCACGTTGGGCATACCTGCGGGCATCCCACCTTCCATGGGCGGATGACCGGCGGGAAGCTGCGGCTTCTCCTCCTTTTTCTTGCAGCCTCCGAACGAAACGGCGAGAACCAGAACGGCGACTACTGCTAAGATCTTCTTCAGCATTTTGCTATCCTCCTTGAAAAATGACGGACTCTCTCATAGGGTAATACTGCAGCTCGTTCGATAAAAATGGCGGAGAGGCCGGGATTCGAACCCGGGGTGGAGTTACCCCCACAACTGCTTAGCAGGCAGCTGCCTTCAGCCGCTCGGCCACCTCTCCGTGTTAACTGCAGTTCGGAGTTGCAGATGCGGAGTGCGGAAAATCTGATTCCTGCTTCAGGATGAGCTCTGTTACTCCGAACTCCACACTTCGAACTCAGAACTTATTTTTGCATGGCGGAGAGAGAGGGATTCGAACCCCCGGAGCTTTCGCTCAACGGTTTTCAAGACCGCCGCCTTAAACCGCTCGGCCATCTCTCCGTGCCGAAAATTTAATCTTTACGGTTTTCGCGGTTCGATCCGATCCAGCCCGCCCAGGTAGGGCCTGAGAGCCTCGGGAATGACCACGCTTCCGTCAGACTGCTGGAAGTTTTCGAGGATCGCGACGACCGTGCGGCCGACGGCGAGGCCCGAGCCGTTCAAGGTGTGGACGAGTTCGGTCTTCTTGCCGCCTTTCGGCTTGTATCTGATATTGCCGCGACGAGCCTGGAAGTCCTCGAAGTTGGAGCACGACGATATTTCGCGGTACTTGTTCTGTCCGGGGAGCCAGACCTCGATATCGTAGGTCTTCGCCGCGGAGAAACCCATGTCTCCCGTACAGAGCACGATAACCCGGTATGCGAGGCCCAGCCGCTTCAGCACTTCCTCGGCATTCGCTGTCAGCTTCTCCAGTTCGTCATAGGAGGTCTCCGGGTTCGAAAACTTGACCAGTTCCACCTTGTTGAACTGATGCTGCCGGATCAGCCCCCGCGTATCCTTGCCGTACGAACCCGCCTCGCGCCTGAAGCACGGAGTATAGGCCGTGAAGAGGACCGGCAGCATCTCTTCGGCAATGACCTCGTCCCGGTAGATGTTCGTTACCGGAACTTCCGCTGTCGGGATAAGGAAGTACGTCCCGTTCTCGACCCGGAAGAGCTCTTCCTCGAATTTGGGAAGCTGGCCGGTCGCGGTCATGCTCGTCCTGTTGACCATGAACGGAGGCAGCACTTCCAGATAACCGTGCTCCGTGGTATGCAGGTCCAGCATGAAATTGATCAGGGCCCGTTCGAGCCTGGCGCCCATGCCCTTATACAGGGCGAAACGGGCACCCGCTATCTTGGCTGCCCGGTCGAAGTCGATGATATCGAGGTACTCTGCCAGATCCCAATGTGGCTTCGGCTCAAAAGAAAACCTCGGCGGCTCTCCGCCCTGCGGCGACCAGCGCCGGAGCTCCTGGTTGTCGTTCTCGTTCTTGCCGTCGGGTACCGTGGCGTGGGGAATGTTCGGGAGCGTCAGGAGGATGTTGCGCTGTGCTTCCTCCGCTTCGCGGGTGCTGTTCTCGAGCGCCGTGATCGTGTCTCCGACCGACCGCATCTCGGCGACCTTTTCCTCCGCAGGCTGGCCGGTCTTCTTGAGCCTGCCGATCTCCTCGGAGACCTCATTGCGCGTCCTCCGGAGCGTTTCGATTTCCTGCTGAGCCGTCCTCCGTTTTGCGTCAAGCGAGAGAAATTCCGTGAGGTCAAGCGTGATGCCGCGCCGGGCCAATCCCGCTCGGACCTCTTCCCCGTGCTCTCTTACAAATCGCAAATCAAGCATTTAAGGTAGCATTCTCCTTACCCGTTGTCAATAACTTTTCTTGATGATCCTTGTTTCAAGGGCCTTGATCTTGATCTGAATGGCCTCTTTGTTCTGGTACTCCGGTTCGATCGCCTTGTAGAGCTTGAGCGCTTCCGTCAGGCTGTCGGCAGCCTCGAGGCAGCCGGCAAGGGCGAAGCTGGCCTTGATTGCCAGTTCGCGATCGGGATTATTTTCGAGCGCCCTGCGGTAGAACCCTTCGGCAGCCGCCAACTCTCCCTTCGAAAAAGCGGCGGTGCCCAGCCGATAGTACGCCAGCCTGACATTCGGCCCGGAGGGGAATTCCTTGACCTGCCTTGTCCACTCTTCCCGGGCTTCATCGCTCTTCCCGACCCGGAACAGGCAGTCAGCCAGGCTGTAGAGGCTTTTTTCCCGTACGTCGCGGTTCGTGTACCGGACCGCCTTTCGGTACTCCTCAACCGCCCGTGGGTAGTCGCTGTAGCCGAGCTCATAGATCTGCGCGATATACCATTGGGCCTGGGGAGCCATATCCCGATTTGGATACCGTTTGAGCAACAATTGCAATGTCTGAAGCGCGTTGTCCGTCTGGCCTAGGTACAGGAACTGGGTCACACCCGCCCAATACAGCGCATCATCAGCCCGGGAACTGTGGGGGTGCTCTTTGACGAGGGCAAAGTACATTCTGACCGCTGTTGAGTAATCGCCAGCGTTCCAGCGCTTCGTTGCCGCCTCATATTCAGTGATCGCGGTCTTGTCAAAGACATCACAGCCGGAAAGGGATAATCCCAGCAGGAAGAGGAGGAGAAGCGCTGCCTTTCTCATGGCCCGGTGACATCCTGTCCCGCGGGAGGCTCGCTGGTTTCCCTGTTCGCCGGGGCTTCCTTTTCCTCCTCCCGCTCCACGACTTTGGCGAAACTGACGACCCGGTCGCCCTCCTCGGTGTCAAAGAGCCGTACGCCCTGCGTGTTCCTGCCCTGGACCGAGATGTCCTTGGTCCGGATACGCAGGATTTTTCCATTTGTGGTGATCAGCAGCACCTCGTCGTCCTCGGACACCTGGGCCATGCCGGTGACCCGGCCGTTCTTCTCGGTGATCTTGATCGTGATGATCCCCTTGCCGCCGCGGCCCTGGCTGCGGTAGTCCTCGAGAGTGCTCCGCTTTCCGTAGCCGTTCTCGGTCACCGTAAGGATGGTCGAATCGTCCCGCACGATCTCCATGCCCACGACCTCGTTCCCTTCCTCGAGCCTGATGCCGATCACGCCCTTCCCCGTCCGGCCGATCTCGCGCACATCGGTCTCGGAGAAGCGGATCGAAAGGCCGTCCCGCGTGCCGAGGAACACATCCCGTTTGCCGTCGGTCACTTCGGAGGAGATGAGCTCGTCGCCCTCGTCCAGCGTAATGGCGATGATGCCCGAGGGCCGCGGATGGCTGTAGGACTCCAGCTCCGTTTTCTTGATAATGCCCTTCTTCGTTGCCATCAGGATAAAATGGCCCGGAGTGAACGCGCGGACCGGCAGCGCGGCCGTGACCCGCTCGTCCTGCTTGATCTGGATCAGGTTCACGATGGCCTTGCCCTTTGCCTGCCTGCTCGCTTCGGGTATCTGGTGCACCTTGAGCCAGTAGACGCGACCCTTGTTCGTGAAAAAGAGGATGTAGCTGTGCGTAGTGGCCGTGAAAAGCCGCTCCACGAAGTCCTCTTCCTTGGTCTCCATGCCGATCTTTCCCTTACCGCCCCGCTTCTGCGCCCGGTAGGTGGTAAGGGCGTTACGCTTGATATAACCGGCATGCGAGATGGTGATCACCATTTCCTCGTCCCTGATCAGGTCCTCGATGTCGATCTCCGACGTCTCGGCAACGATCTCGGTCCGGCGCGGGTCACCGTACTCCTGCTTCAGGGAAAGAAGCTCGTCCCGGATGATCTTCATGACCAGCGATTCGGAGCCGAGGATCTCGTTCAGGCGGGTGATCTCCTTGAGCACCTCTTCATACTCGGCAATGATCTTGTCGCGCTCGAGCCCGGTCAGGCGCTGGAGCCGCATGTCGAGGATGGCCTGCGCCTGGATCTCGGACAGCTTGAATTCGCGGACGAGACCCGCCCTAGCCTCCTCGGGGTTCGCCGATGCCTTGATGAGCGCGATCACTGCGTCCAGGTTCTCGAGGGCGATCTTGAGGCCCAGGAGGATATGGGCGCGCTCCTCTGCCTTCCTGAGGTCGTATCGCGTCCTCCGGAGCACCACTTCCCTGCGGTGCTGGATGAAGTTGGACAGGAGCTTGCGAAGGTTCAGAACCCTGGGCTGGTTATTCACGAGCGCGAGCATGATGACGCCGAAGGTTGACTGCATGGCCGTGTGCTTGTAAAGCTGGTTCAGGATGACGTTTGTGATCTCGCCCCTCTTCAGGTCGATCGCGATGCGCATGCCCTGGCGGTCCGACTCGTCGCGGATCTCTGCGATCCCGGTGATCTTTTTCTCCTGCACGAGTTCGGCGATCCGCTCCAGCAGCCGCGCCTTGTTCACCTGATAGGGAAGCTCCGTGACAATGATGCTCTCGCGGTCCCCCTTGCCCTCCTCGATCACAGCCCGGGCCCGCATCTGGATGATGCCCCGGCCCGTCGCGTAGGCCTGTTTGATCCCCTCGTATCCGTGAATGAATCCGGCCGTTGGAAAGTCCGGCCCCTTGATCGCGGACGTCAGCTCCGGGATCGATACCTCAGGGTTGTCGATCATCATGACAAGCCCGTCCACGACCTCGCCGAGATTGTGCGGCGGTATGTTCGTGGCCATGCCAACGGCGATGCCGGCGGAGCCGTTGATCAACAGGTTCGGCACGCGCGTAGGCAGAACTGACGGTTCGACGGTCGTGTCATCGAAGTTCGGGACGAAATCGACGGTCTCCTTGTCGATGTCGGCCAGCAGCTCCTCGGCGAGCTTCGTGAGCCTTGCCTCGGTATACCGGTACGCCGCTGCCGGGTCGCCGTCCACGCTTCCAAAGTTGCCTTGGCCGTCAACGAGCACGTAGCGCATGTTGAAATCCTGCGCCATCCTGACCATGGTGTCGTAGACCGCGCTGTCGCCGTGGGGATGGTATTTCTTGAGCACTTCTCCGACAACGCCGGCGCTCTTCGAATATTTCTTGTTGTGCAGGAGCCCTTCGCGGAACATCGCGTACAGGATGCGTCGGTGCACCGGCTTCAATCCGTCGCGCACGTCGGGCAGCGCCCGTCCAACGATCACGCTCATGGAGTAATCGAGATAGGCGGTTTTCATCTCCTGCTCGATGTTGACCTGGGATTTTATTTCCTGGGGTTCCATGATATCTCTCGAATGCAAATTTCAAATTGAAAATTGCAAAGCTTGAACTGCATCATCCTTATACAATTTGCATTATTTAATGCTTTTTAGACGTCGAGGTTCCTGACTTCCAGAGCGTGGCGCTGGATGAACGCCCGTCGCGGCTCGACCTGGTCGCCCATCAGGATGGTGAATATCTCGTCGGCCTTAACTGAGTCCTCGATCGTCACCTGCAGGAACGTCCGTTTTTCGGGGTCCATGGTGGTCTGCCACAGCTGCTCCGGGTTCATCTCGCCGAGACCCTTGTACCGCTGGATCGCAAGCCCCTTCTTGCCGAGGTCGAGCACATGGCGGACAAGCTTCCCCGTGTCGTGAAAGCTCTTCTCTTCG